>NZ_CEVXFV010000040.1:0-36316 GCF_982396655.1 Cellulosilyticum sp.
AGGTTCTGGAATGCAATGCATTCTAGAACCTTTTTGTCAACAATCTGAGACTACTCATAAGCTTATGAGTAGTCTTCATTTTTTTAGAGAGTAGTGATATAACCTCTTTTATTTTTTTTGAGTATAGTGTAAAATGATAAAAAAGAAAGGTAATGAATGATGGAATATTATGATGAAATACTTTTAAATAATTGTATTATTGCAGAAGGTAGACGCAGAAGACCTATGATTGATGAAAAAGCTTTAGATTGTCCCTTTTGCTTTCCTCATGAGGGGGTTGTCATTTTAGAAAATAAGTATCCTGTTGCAGATGCATTTACAGATCCTTATGGCATTCATGATGTGATAGTCGACACACCTTATCATCATCAAGCACCAAAGGACTTTAGTAAAGAGCAGTGGGAAGAAATTCTTTTAAAGATACAGCAGCGCTTTCATGAAGTAAGTAAAGATGATAAAGTAAAGTTTATACAAATATTTAAAAATTATGGTGCACATGGTGGGGCGAGTATCAGTCATTCGCATTGGCAGATTTTAGCACTTAGTAAGGTGCCAGAAGCTATGCATCATCAATATGCACATTATCAGCAATCAGCAGGTTGCTATTTATGTGGGCAGGTGGAGAAAGCTATAGCATTAGAGTATAAGATAGTTGAAACAACCAATTGGATTATTTGTTCACCTAAAGCACCTCGTTTTGCTTATGAAATAATTATGATGCCAAAGCAGCATTATCAGCATTATGGGCAACTGCCAGGACAGTTATTAAAGGAAGTATCTCATTTATTAAAAAAAGTGCTTATAGCGTATGATGTTTTACAGCCAGGATGCTCATATAATATTTGCATGATGGGTGGGGCACTAGATTTGAACTTAGATTATCATTTTCATATTAAGGTTGCCATGCGTTTAGGGAATATGGCAGGATTTGAACTTGCTACAGGATGCTTCATTAATATGGTTTCACCAGAGCATGCTGTAGCCCAAATGAAAAAATTATTGAAGGAGTAAGGGTTCCTATGAAAGATTATGTAAAAGAAACATTGTGTTTTGGATTAGATATTGGGACACGTACAGTAATTGGGGTAGTAGGTTATAAGGATGGCAATGAATTTAATATTGTAGCATATGAACGTCGTGAACATGAAGAACGTGCGATGTTAGATGGGCAGATTCATGATATCGGCAAAGTAGCTAAAACTGTATATGAGGTAAAATCTGCTTTAGAACAAAAATTAGATATGAAGCTAACGGAAGTAGCTATTGCAGCGGCAGGACGTGCTTTAAGCACACAAATTGTAGACGTTGTGCATGACTATGAGGAAACTCAAGAGTTTACTTTAGCTAGTGTACATCATTTAGAATTAGAAGGTGTAGAACGTGCTAAGGCTGCACAAAAAGAAGTTAGTGGGGAAACGGATTATTTTTGTGTAGCGTACTCGGTAATTCATTATTACTTAGATGATTATGAAATGTCAAATTTAGAGGGGCATAAAGGAAATCGTATCGGTGCACGTCTTTTAGCAACTTTCTTACCAAAACAGGTTATTGACAGTTTATATGCAGTAACAGAGCGCGCAGAACTTACTGTAAGTAATTTAACGTTAGAACCTATTGCAGCTATTAATGCAGTAATTCCTGAAAATATTCGTTTATTAAATCTAGCGCTTGTAGATATTGGGGCAGGGACTTCAGATATTGCGATTACAAAAGAAGGAAGTGTCGTGGCTTATGGCATGATTCCACTTGCTGGAGATGAAGTAACAGAAGCTATTGTACATAAATATTTAGTAGATTTCCAAACAGCTGAAAAGATGAAGCAAGATATGAAAAATGTTGACCCTATTCTATTTAATGATATTCTGGGCTTACCTCAAGAAATAAGCTGTAAAGCGTTAGAGGAAACTATTGCACCCGTACTTGAAACACTTACAAAAAGTATCGCCACAAAGATTTTAGAACTTAATGGCGATCACGCACCAAATGCTGTTTTTTGTGTAGGTGGTGGGAGTGAAATGATAAATGTACCTGAGCGTTTGGCGGAACTTCTACAGCTTTTAAATCAGCGCGTTGCAACGCGTTCAACAGAGCATCTTGTTAGAATTAAAGATGAAGTGGGTATTCCAAATAGTCCAGATATGATTACACCACTTGGAATCTGTATGACAGCCTTAGAAAATCGTTATAGTGAATTTACGATGGTGACGCTCAATGGCCAGCAAGTACAACTTTTAAATGCAAAGAAACTGAGTATATTAGATGCTATTGTAGCAGGAGGTATTGAACATACAGCTATTTTCCCACAAAGAGGAAAAACATTAATGTTTAAATTAAATGGTGAACGTATGCGTATTAAAGGTGAAAAAGGTACACCGGCAACCATCACTTTAAATGGCAATTTGGCAACCATCAATGACCTTATTACAGAAGGAGATCGTATAGAGGTTGATTTTGCCACAGCTGGTGAGGATGGTAAGGCTATCATTAAAGATTATATTGAAAATCCATTTTCAATAACAATTAATGGACAAAGTTATACCATGCCACTAACACTATTAAATGATGAGATAGTAGATGTCAATACAGAAATAGTTGAAAATGCAGAGTTAACCATTTTGGAACTGACAAGATTAGATGAGATATTGAAAGAACTTCATTATACACAGCCACATCAAATAGTGACAGTAAACTTAGAAGTTGTAGCACATGATTATATGCTTCAGCCAAACGATAATATTTTAATTGATGAGATTTTAAACCCTACTGATGAAAAAGCTGAGGAGGCAATAGGTACACAGGTAGATGGTGAAAATCAAATGGATGATTGCGATGAGGACGAAACAACGGTATCTTTAGAACAAAATATACAGGTAGCCTCATCACAATCTTATATAGAAAATCTATATATTATGGCAAATGGTAAAATGGTTCAACTACCAGCAAAAGAATCAGATTATATCTTAGCCAATATATTTGATTTTATAGATTTTGATTTAAGTAAACCGCAAGGGACTGTGCAGCTCATGCGAAATGGCATGCCAGCTACACTTATTGATGTATTACAAAATGGTGATACATTGGAAATCTATTGGAAAAAATAACAGGAGGATAGACATGAAAGGGATTATTACAGTAGTTGGAAAAGACAAAGTAGGTATTATTGGAAAGGTATGTACATTGTTAAGTGAACAAGAAATTAATATTTTAGATATTTCACAAACAATCGTACAAGGTTACTTCAATATGATGATGATTGTAGACCTTACAAACTCAAAAAGTGACTTTGTGCAAGTTGTAGATGCTTTAGAAAACTTAGGTAACGAAATCGGTGTAAGTATTAAATTACAACACGAAGAGATTTTTGATAGTATGCATCGTATTTAGTATAGAAAGACAATACTCAAAACTTAATCGGGGTGAAGCTGAGCTTAAGAGAAGGTGTTTTGAGCATAGAAAGGAATAATTCAATGATTTCAAAATATGAAGTGCAAGAAACCAATAAAATGATTCAAGAAGCAAACCTAGACATCCGTACTATTACAATGGGAATCAACTTAATGGATTGTATTAGTGATGATATGGATAAACTCTGTAATAATGTCTACGAGAAAATTACAAAACAAGCTGAAAATCTTGTAACAACAGGTGAGCAAGTTTCTAAGAAATATGGAATTCCTATTGTAAACAAGCGTATTTCAGTAACACCAATTGCGCTAATCGGTGGTGCAACAAAAGCAAATTCATATGTGCCAATAGCTAAAGCATTAGACCGTGCCGCTAAAACAGTGGGCGTTAACTTTATAGGTGGTTTTTCAGCATTAGTGCATAAAGGCTGTTCAAATGCAGATACTGTGCTTATAGAATCTATTCCTGAGGCATTAGCAGTAACAGACTTTGTATGTTCATCTGTGAATGTAGGAAGTACACGTACAGGAATTAATATGGATGCAGTAGGCCGCATTGGTGAAATTATTAAGCTAACAGCTGAACGTACAGCTGATCGTGGTAGTATCGGTTGTGCTAAATTAGTAGTATTCTGTAACGCACCAGAAGATAACCCATTTATGGCTGGGGCCTTCCATGGTATAGGTGAAAAAGATACGGTACTTAATGTAGGTGTAAGTGGCCCTGGGGTTGTAAAAAAAGCACTTGAAAGTGTAAGAGGTGCAGACTTTGAAACACTTTGTGAGCAAGTAAAACGTACAGCCTTTAAGATTACACGAGCTGGTCAAATGGTTGCAAAAGAAGCAGCAGGAATATTAGATATTCCATTTGGTATTGTAGATTTATCTTTAGCCCCAACACCAGCAGTTGGCGATAGTATTGCTGAGATTTTTGAAGAAATGGGTCTTGAAAAAGCAGGTGCACCAGGTACAACAGCGGCTTTAGCATTACTTAATGATAGTGTTAAAAAAGGTGGTGTTATGGCTTCTTCTTATGTTGGCGGTTTAAGTGGTGCATTTATTCCAGTAAGTGAGGATCATGCCATGATTGAAGCTGCTAGTTGTGGCGCTTTGACACTTGAAAAATTAGAAGCCATGACTTGTGTTTGCTCAGTAGGCCTTGATATGATTGCTATTCCAGGCAGCACAAGTAGTAAGACAATCTCAGGTATTATCGCAGATGAAATGGCAATTGGGATGATTAATGCTAAAACAACTGCTGTAAGAATTATTCCTGTTATTGGTAAAGAAGTAGGTGAACAAGTAGAATTTGGTGGCTTATTAGGTTATGCACCAATTATGCGTGTGAATCCATATAAATGCGATGATTTTATCGCACGTGGGGGAAGAATTCCTGCCCCAATCCATAGTTTTAAAAACTAAAAAGTTATTAATTGATTGAAAGAAAGAGGGCGTAAAACATGCCAAATAAGACATTAGAAGATTTAAGACAACAAGGCATATTTAAATATTTTGAAGCAATCAGTAGTATTCCACGTGGTTCTGGAAATGAAAAAGCCATTAGTGATTATATGGTGCAATTTGCAAATAATTTAGGCTTAGAAGTAAGACAGGATGAAGCTTACAATATTTACATTAAAAAACCAGCAACTGAAGGTTTTGAAAATGCACCAACAGTTATTTTACAAGGCCATATGGATATGGTTTGTGAAAAAAACAAAGACACTGAGCATGACTTCTTAAGAGACGGCTTAGACTTATATGTAGACGGCGATTGGCTTGCAGCTAGAGGGACAACACTTGGTGCTGATAATGGTATAGCAATTGCTTATCAAATGGCAATTTTAGCAGACAATACATTAAAACATCCAGCACTAGAATGTCTTATGACAACAGATGAAGAACGTGGTATGACTGGTGTGGCAGCCCTTCATCCTGAATATTTACAAGGACGTATTTTACTTAATCTAGATACAGATGTAGAAGGCGAATTTTTAGTGAGTTGTGCAGGTGGGGCAAAAGTTTATATGACTTTCCCAAAAACCAAAGAAGCAGCCGAAGCAAGTGATGAAACTTATGAAGTTATCATCAATGGCTTAGTAGGTGGACACTCTGGTGCTGAAATTCACCATGAACGTGCCAATGCACATATTTTAATGGGCCGTTATTTAGATGCATTAAGAGATAAATGTGACTTTAAACTCTGTGAAATCACAGGTGGTACTAAGGATAATGTTATTACAAGAGAATGTGAAGTAAAGATTAATGTATCACCAAGTGAGGCAACATTTGTTAACGAAGTAGCCCTTGAAATGAATGGTTGCTTCAAAGATGAGTATAGTGTTCAAGATAAAGAGATTAAAATTACGGTTCAAAAAGCTCAAAAAGAAGCGCAAAACTTTACAACTGATTTAAGAGATAAGGTGATTGATTTTATCTTAACCATTCCAAATGGTATTATGGGTTATGACAAACATATGACAGGACTTGTTCAAACTTCACTTAATTTGGGAATTGTTCAAACAGAAGAAAACGTTATTCGTTTTGGCTCTGCTGTCAGAAGTAGTGTGGCAACACGCAAATGGGAAGTAATTCATAAACTTGAAGCATTAAGCCGTCACTTTGGGGCACACTGCGAAGTAACAGGAGACTACCCTGCTTGGCAATATGATGCAGAATCTAAAGTAAGAGATTTAGCAGTTGCACTTTATGAAGAAATGCATGGTCAAAAGCCAACTGTAACAGCTATTCATGCAGGTCTTGAGTGTGGTTTTATTTCTGAGAAATTGCCAGGGCTTGACATGATTAGTTTTGGCCCAAATGTGAAGGATATTCACTCACCACAAGAACGTGCAAGCATTTCTTCTATGGAAAGCGTGTATGCATATCTTATTAAACTTTTGGAAAAACTAGGGGCGTACTAATATTCGGAGGCGCCAATTATGAAGATTGAACGAAATAACCATTTATTTACCCTTGCAGTTTATGTTTTTTGGACTGGGCTTGCACTTATTGTAGCTACTTTAGGTCTTTTAAATTTAAATATTGTGCTAGATTGGGCATGGCATATTGTGACTATTTTTCTAGAGTTACTGGCCCCTCTTATTTATGGCATTATTATTGCATATTTACTAGATCCTATTGTTAATTTTTATGAAGCACGTTCTAAAAACTTAAAAAATTTAAAGTGGCATATTTCGTTCAGCAATAAGAAGAAATCTAATTTAGGTAAGGAGCGTTTGCCAATGCGTACATGGGCAACGCTCCTTAGTTTTATAACGGTTTTGTTAGTCATAGGGCTTTTTGTCCTAATTGTTGTTTTGAACGTTCAAGATATGGTGGGATCTACAAGTATTGAAGGTCTAAAGGTAAGTTTTTATAAATATACGCAGTACTTTGAAAATATGCTAACACGTATTGAAACAGGTTTTGCTAGTGTACCAGGTATGGGTGAACAAGGCCATTTATTACAAAAAGTATATGGCTATTTAAATCATTTCTTTATGAGTATTTCAAACCATTTATTTAGATCATTGACAGTAATTGGTGTGCATACAATGAACTGGCTTTTAGCAATAGTTATTGCCTTTTATCTGCTACAAGATAAAGCACGGGCATTGATTTTTCTAAAGAAACTAACTTATTCACTATTTAAAAGAAAAGTGTATCATCATATTGAAATATTAGCTAAAGATATTGATTATGTTTTTTCAGGCTATATAAGAGGGCAAATTTTAGATGCTATTATCATTGCTATTTTAACTAGTATTGTCCTCACAATTTTAAGATTAGATTTCGCTATTATTATTGGGATTATAGCAGGTATATTTAATTTGATTCCTTATTTTGGGCCTGTTGTAGGCTTTGTTTTAGCAGGGCTTATTGGTATTATGGATCCTGAGCCTATGAAAGCTGTGTATGGTGTAGGTGCAATGCTAATTATTCAGCAATTAGATGGTTGGATAATCGTTCCTAAAGTAGTAGGTGAATGTGTAAAATTACATCCCGTTGTCGTGTTACTTGCCATTCTTATTGGTGGAAATTTATTTGGTCTTGTAGGGATGCTGATAGGTGTACCGATAGCTGGATTTATTCGTTTGGTCTTATTACGATATATGACAGATATTTTTCCCGATGGTAAGGCTGCTTTAAAAGATGAAGAAGAAGCACAAAGAAAAAGTGAACACAAATAGTGATTTATTATGAAATTTTATAGAAATAATTAAAAAATTGTGTTATAGTAACTTTTGGATAGTATCTAAAAAAGAACTATACTAAAAGTTACTATAAATTTCTTATTTAAGCTTGTATCCAAAAAGGTGTTATTAGAATATGACATCTGGAATAAGACTCAAATAAAAAGCTATTAAAAAAGATATTGAAACGAAGTGATACCCAAGTATAACTTGTTGATAAGAATTCGTTATACGGGATTGCATGAGTAAGAGATGAAAAACACATAGCGTGTTTATATAAATATGTATTTTTATCACTCCCGTTAATTTTAGTGTTTTCTTTTGGACTATCCAATAATCTGTATCAAATCTTATTGGATATTTTAATAAGATGGCATGTAGTAATCACACATGACCAGATACATATAAAATGGGAGGCAAAAAATGAAACAAACAGTTGTAAGTTTTAAAAAAGCAAAACAAAATCATGAAAAAATAACCATGCTCACCGCCTATGATTATATTTCAGCTAAGCTGATGGATCAGGCAGGAATCCATGCACTTTTAGTAGGGGATTCAGTGGGGATGGTTTTTTGTGGTCTTGAAAATACGTTAAGTGTTACTGTAGATCAAATAATTTATCATACACAGGCTGTACAACGTGGTGCAAAAGAAGCACTTATTGTTACAGATATGCCGTTTATGTCGTATCAAGCTGACATAAAGGAAGCCCTATGTAATGCAGGGCGTTTAGTCAAAGAAGGTGGTGCTGAAGCTGTAAAATTAGAAGGTGGCAAAGAAATCTGTCCTCAAATTCAAGCTATTACTAAGGCTGGGATTCCTGTTATGGGGCATATTGGCCTTACACCGCAATCTGTTCATGCATTTGGTGGATTTAAAGTGCAAGGCAAAGAAGTGGAAGCAGCTAAGGCACTTATAGAAGATGCTAAAGCTGTAGAAGCTGCAGGAGCTTTTGCGATTGTTTTAGAATGTATTCCATATGAATTGGCATTACGCATTACGGAGAGTATAAATATTCCAACTATTGGTATTGGTGCAGGAAATGGTTGTGATGGTCAAATCTTGGTATACCAGGATTTATTAGGAATGTATGAAGGTATTGCCCCTAAGTTTGTTAAACATTATGCAAATATAGGAGAGCAAATGCGAGGTGCTTTTAGTAAATATAAAGAAGAAGTGCAAGGTGGAATATTCCCAAATGAAATAGAAAGCTTTCATATGTCAAAAGAAAATCTAAAAGTTTTTAATGAGGAGGTTTAAGCAATGAAGAGTGTAGAGACAATTCAAGAAGTGAGAGCACAGATTAAAGAATGGAAACAGCAAGGATTAAGTATAGGATTTGTACCTACAATGGGTTATTTACACGAAGGACATCAAAGTTTAATTGCAAAAGCAGTAAGTGAAAATGATCGGGTAGTAGTAAGTATTTTTGTAAATCCGATGCAGTTTGGCCCTCAAGAGGATTTAGCTACCTATCCAAGGGACTTTGCTCATGATACAAAACTTTGCGAAGAGACAGGTGCACATTTGATTTTTCATCCTACACCAGAAGAAATGTATTTGCCAGACTTTTGTAGTTTTGTAGATATGAATAGACTCACAAAGGGACTTTGTGGAAAAACACGACCTATTCACTTTAGAGGCGTATGTACAGTCGTTACTAAACTTTTTAATATTGTCACGCCAGATCGCGCTTACTTTGGTGAAAAGGATGCACAGCAGCTTGCAGTCATTAAACAGATGGTTAGCGACTTAAACATGCCACTTGAAATTATAGGATGTCCTATTATAAGAGAAGCAGATGGTTTAGCTAAAAGTTCACGTAATACTTATTTATCAAAAGAAGAGCGTAGTGCAGCACTTGTATTAAATAGGAGCTTAGTTGCTGCCAAGGCAAATCTTGAGGTAGGTGAGCGTAATACAGCAAAACTTAAAGAGCTTATTAGAAGTATTTTAGAAGAAGAACCACTTGCAAGAGTAGATTATGTAGAAGTTGTAGATGCCATGAACCTTGAGAGCGTTGAAACAATTGATAAATCGGTACTTGTTGCAATAGCCGTATATATTGGCAAAACAAGGTTAATCGATAATTTTACATATAATAAGTCACACTAAAAATATTAAGAAGCAGAATAGATAAAGGAGAAAAATATGGAACTCACATTATTAAAAGGAAAAATTCATCGTGCAACAGTTACGCAGGCGGCGTTAGATTATGTGGGAAGCATTACTGTAGATTTAGATTTATTAGAAGCAGCTCATATTCTAGAATATGAAAAGGTTCAAATTGTAGATGTAAATAACGGAAATCGTTTTGAAACATATACAATTGCTGGAGAGCGAGGCACTGGAATTATTTGTTTAAATGGTGCAGCTGCAAGACAAGTGCAAGTGGGTGATTTAATTATTATTATGGCCTATGCTCAGATGGATGAAATCGAAGCACAAACACATAAACCTTATGTGGTACTGGCAGATGGCAAAAACAAAATAGTAGAAACGATGCGTTATGAAAAGCATGGTAAGATGGAAAGAGTGCTTTAAATACTTTGATAAGTATAGAGAAACCAACTAAGACCTTGAAATATACATGTAGGTAAATTGTTTTCTCCCAATGATTTCATATGACTCAAAACTATGAATAACTAAATTTTATAAATGTGAAATCTATAGCACAATGTAAATTTGAAAAAATCCCATTCCTAAAAATTTAAAGGTTATTTTTAGAAATGGGATTTTTTTAATTTAGCCAATTATTTATGACTAAAAGCATTTTTTAGAAGTGGTAAAATACATAATGCAAGAAAGCCACCACATAATGCTGTAATGCCTTGAGGCCATGAGAACATAATCGTGAGCATTTTAAGTTGGGCTTGCTTAATATCTGAAATATATTGGAGTGCAAATGGTACTGTAAGCCATAAAAAGGCACATTTAATAATTGCAGCGAGGACAATAGCTATGTAAAATGTAATCGATTGATGTACTTTAACGATGAGTTTATAGGTTACGACTAAAAGGGCATTGCCTATAGCAATAAAAGGTGTAATAATTGGGAAGATTGGGCCTATACCAATTAATAGTGCCAAAACGGCAGAGAGTACGCCAATAGTTACTCCGCTACCAACACCTACGGTTAAGGTCATGATGATAAGAATAAGATTGACAAGTGTACCAGTAATAAGCTGATTTACACTAAAAGGACCTACGATTACTGCAATAGCTGGAATCATTTTGCCTATAAGTTGTGCTAAAAGAACAAGTGCAATGCCAACAGCTGTTTTTGTAAGCCATAAGGTAGATGTTTTTTTCATAACAAAACCTTCTTTCTATAAAAAATAATGAACTATAATTTAATATATAATTAAACTATAGTTCATTATATCACAATCTTTATTCTAATGCTTCATGAAGCTTTACAAAACTAAAGGATTGTTTGATGCCTTGGACATAAAATATATAAGATAAAATAGCACCAATACTCCAACCAATAGGCCATGAAAGCCATATACCTATTGAACCCAAAAAGTATGAAAGTATGTATGAAATAATAACCCTCAAAATAAGGTCTGAAAATGTAGCTATCATAAAAGCTTTCATGGCGCCAGCACCGCGAAGTACACCATCTGCAATAAGCTTAATAGAAATTATGATATAAAAAGGTGCCACAATGGTTAAGAACTGTTTGCCTGTTAATAGAGCTTCTGTTGTAGGTGATTTAATAAACAGACAAATCATCATTTTATTACAAAAGAAATATAAAATAAAGAAAGGAATAACAACGCAAAAAGCCATAATCAGGCCAGCGTTGAATCCTTTTTTTACACGTTCTAGTTTTCCAGCACCTATATTTTGAGCGGTAAAACTAGAAAGTCCATTACCGAGGGTTGTAAAAGAAGTGAGTGCAAAAGTATTCAGCTTAATAGCTGCTGAGTAACCCGCAATAACAGAGGCACCATAACTGTTAACTAGGCCTTGAATAAATAAGTTTCCTACAGAAATAAAGCTTTGTTGCAAAACACTTGGTAAGGCAATCAAGGTAATACTTTTTAGCATTTCAGTTGAAAATAGTGGTGTACTTTTCTTGCAATCTATCTTTTTTAAACGACGTCGTAATGTGATAAAAGCTAAAATAGAAGAAATACCTTGTGCTAAAAAGGTTGCCCATGCAATGCCTGCAATACCACCATTTAGAAATACAACAAATACAATATCTAATAGAATATTACCTAGGGATGACGCCACTAAGAAGTAAAGTGGTGTTTTAGAATCTCCTAATGCTGTAAATATGCCTGTACTGATATTATAGATAAATAAAAAGATAAGCCCCAAAATATAAATTCTTAAATACGTACCACTACTTTCTAATATATTAGTAGGTGTATTTAAAAGTCGTAACATAGGTGTGCAAAAAATAAGACCAATAAGTGTGAGTAGTAGACTTAAAAGTGTAAAGGTGATAAAAGAAGTACTAACTGCTGATTTCATCTTATCATATTTTTTGGCACCAAAAAGTTGAGAAATGACAACGCAACAGCCAATATTGCAGCCAAGAGCAACGGCCATAAAAAGCATGGTAATAGGATAAGAGGCCCCTGTTGCAGCTAATGCATTTTCATTAATATAGCGTCCAGCAATAACACTATCAGCGATATTGTAAAGTTGTTGAAAAATAGTACTACATAACATTGGGAAAGAGAAAGTCCAAAGTGTTTTGCTTGGACTTCCTTCTGTCATATCAGTAATCATGAAAAAGCCCCCTTGAAGTTTGAGTATGATAAATAAATTATGCAATCATTATAACAAATTTATATAATATTATAAATATATATAAAGGAGAAAAAGCTTGAGTATAATTTACGAAATTCTTAAGTGTATTGATAATGATTTAACGACTAAACGGATGATATGGGGTTTGATTGAAAAAAATAAAAGAATATATAATAAGTTTATATTTCGAATAAATACTTTAAAAATGCATAACTTTGACAATTAATTATCTATTCTTGTATGTTTATGATGCTCCTTTTATAATATAATGTAAGCGCTTACATGCGCTAGATTATATGGAGGTATGTTATGAAACAAGTAAGCAAAAATGTAATTGTTGGACAATCAGGTGGGCCTACAGCAGTTATTAATTCAAGTTTAGTGGGTGTCTATAAAACAGCAAAGGATCGTGGGGCAAATAAAGTTTATGGTATGCTTTATGGTATACAAGGTTTATTAGAAGAAAAACTGGTAGATTTATCAGAGCATATTCAAAATGATTTAGATATTGAACTTTTAAAACGAACCCCCTCATCTTTTTTAGGTTCATGTCGTTATCGCTTGCCAGCAGTTATATTAGGTGATCCAACTTATGAAAAAATCTTTGCCTTATTGAATGACTTAGAAATAGGTTATTTCTTTTATATTGGTGGCAATGATTCTATGGATACAATTCAAAAACTAAGTGAATATGGTGCGCTAATCCAAAGTGATATTCGTTTTATGGGTGTTCCTAAGACGATTGATAATGATTTAGCAGAGACAGATCATACACCAGGCTTTGGTAGTGCTGCAAAATATATTGGTTCAATCACAAAAGAGGTTATTCGTGATGGCCTTGTTTATGACGTACCAAGTATTACAATATTAGAAATTATGGGACGTAATGCAGGATGGCTTACAGCTTCGGCTGCTCTTGCAAAGTGTGAAGATTGTGAAGGGCCAGATTTAATTTATTTACCAGAAGTACCATTTGATATGAAAAGCTTTACTTCAAAGGTAGAGAACCTTCAAACTCAGAAAAAAGCAATTGTGATTGCCGTTTCTGAAGGAATTCAGCTTCAAGATGGTCGTTATGTTTGTGAACTTAGAAATGAAAGCCCTGAGTTTATTGATGCTTTTGGACATAGAAGTCTTACAGGGACAGCACGTTATTTAGCAGATGAACTAGCAAATAGACTTGGCTGTAAAACACGCGCCATTGAATTTGCCACACTTCAACGTTGTGCGTCACATATTGCTTCACGTGTAGATATTACAGAGGCTTTTCAAGTAGGTGGAGCAGCTGTTAAAGCTGCGTTTGAAGGTGAAACAGGTAAAATGGTCGCTTTAAAACGTGTTTCAGATGATCCATATATGTGTATTACAGAGACTTGTGATATTCAGATGATCGCAAATGTAGAAAAAAAAGTTCCAAGAACATGGATTAATGAAACAGGCGATTATGTAACAGAGGAGCTTTTAAGCTATATTAAACCGCTCATTCAAGCAGAACTTACACCAATCATGGTGGATGGGTTACCACGTCATTTAAATATTTTTAATCAAAGATTAACTCAAAAGTAAAAATTTTCGTTAAAAGGCAGTACATAGGTACTGCCTTTTTGTGTGCATAATTTTGAATTTCCTCGTAAACAATACTTGTAAATGAGCATCAAGTTTACAATAGGAAGGTGAAAATATGCATTGGCTTGTAAAAGCATTACAAGATTATCCGGAGCTAGCGTTATTTTTAACACTAGCATTAGGATATGCCGTAGGTAAAATTCATATTGGTAATTTTACCGTAGGTTCTGTTACGGGAGTACTATTAGTTGGTGTACTTGTAGGACAACTCAATATTCAAATTAATGGAACTGTCAAATCAGTATTTTTCTTGCTTTTTTTATTTGCTCTAGGTTATAATGTTGGACCTCAATTTTTTAAGGGGTTGAAGAAAGATGGTTTACCTCAGGTATTGTTCTCTGTGATTGTTTGTGTTGTAGGTCTTATTAGTGTAGTGATTGCAGGAAAAATCTTAGGCTATAATGCCGGGCAAGCAGCAGGACTCGCAGCCGGCGCACTTACACAATCAGCAGTTATTGGGGTGGGTCAGGGAGCTATTGCTAGTTTAAAAGTTGCAGATGCCCAAAAGGCAGTTATGTCTGATTTTGTACCTATTGGCTATGCCGTAACTTATATTTTTGGAACAATAGGATCAGCGTTTTTCCTTTCTACAATAGGACCTAAAATATTAGGTATTGATCTTGTAGAAGAAAGTAAAAAGCTTGATCAAAATGAGGACCATGTGGCAAAGGTTATTGAAGGAGAAGGTATTTATTCTGGTGCCAAAATATTAGGCTATCGTGCATATGAAATTAGTTCAGCACAAGTTGGAAAAACAGTAGGAGAAGTAGAAAAAAGTGTTGCTTCGCCCACTGTGAGAACTTTTATTGTGCGTATGCGCCGTAATAATGAGATTTTTGAGCCTACAACAGATACTGTTTTAGAAGCAGGTGATCATATTGCTTTTTCATTTAGGCAAACAAAGTTAAATGATATTCATTTTAATGAACTTGGAAAAGAAATTTCAGATTCAGAACTTCTAGAATTTCCCATTGAAAAACTTGATATTTATATTAAAGAAAAAGCTGTTATTGGACGCACTGTCCAGGATTTACGTCAACATGTTTTAACACGTGGCGTATATATTTCTAAGATTAAAAATCAAGGAAATGAAATAACTTATGATGAGAATCTAAAAATAGAAGAAAATGAAGTTTTAACATTAGAAGGACCAGCGATAGCAGTTAATGCGCTTGCTAGTAAAATTGGAAAACGTGTTAAAAATTCATCAGAAACAGATGTAGTTTTCATGGGACTTGGTATTTTACTCGGTGGGCTTATAGGTATACCTGCATTAACTATTGGTGGTGTTGGATTAAGTCTTTCAACAAGCGGTGGTGCACTTATTATGGGATTGATATTTGGATATATTCATGATAAACGCCCCACTGTCGGTCGTATTCCTAAAAGTGCCATTTGGTTTTTAAGTAATGTAGGACTCGCGGCTTTTATTGCTGTTGTTGGAATTAATGCAGGACCAGGATTCGTTGCAGGATTTAAGCAATCAGGAGTAAGTTTTTTTATTGCTGGTGCCATTGTAACGCTTATTCCACTTATTGTAGGTGTATTATTAGGACGCTATGTTTTTAAATGGAATGGTGCGCTTACATTGGGGGCTTGCGCAGGCGCTATGACTACAACAGCTGCCATTGGGGCTATTTGTGAAAAAGCAAAAAGTAATTCACCTGTTATGGGATATACCATCACATATGCAGTAGGTAATATTTTATTAACTATATGGGGTTCTATTGTTGTTTTATTCTTTGCTTAGAATATTATAATTAAAATATAAATAAGAAAGAGGTTGAAAAATGATTCAAAAAGACATTGAAGAGATTAAAGACTTAATTGAAAAATATAAACACCTCAGCCCATTTGAACTTAAAAATAAATTGATTGAGATGGCAAAGAAAACTGAGAAAAAAGGTATTTATACATTTTTAAATGCAGGGCGTGGTAATCCTAACTGGACAGCTTCTACACCACGACAAGCATTCTTTACATTAGGTCAATTTGCTGTAGAGGAAACAAAAAGAATTATGGAGGATGGTGATCTTGCAGGTATTCCATATTGTGAAGGTTGTGGTACACGCTTTGATGAATATGCTCATACACATCAAGATGCACCAGGAATGGATCTTCTCAAAAAAATTATAGATTATGGTGTTAATGAACATGGATTTGAACGTGACCGTTGGGTATATGAATTGGTAGATGGGATTATTGGTGATCATTATCCTATTCCAGACCGTATGTTAAGATGTATTGAAAAGGTTGTTTATGCTTATCTTATCAAGGAGATGAGTGGTCATCTTCCTACAGAGCAAATTCATGATTTGTATGCTGTTGAAGGTGGCACAGCTGCAATGTGCTACATCTTTGATACACTAAGTGCAAATCACCTTTTAAATCAAGGGGATGAGGTAGCACTTATGGTACCTATTTTTACACCTTATCTTGAGATTCCAGACTTAAGTCGTTATGCCTTTGATGTAACCTATATATATGCTAGTGAACTTAATGAAGAAGGGCGTCATGATTGGCAGTATCCACAAAGGGAACTAGATAAACTTAAAAATCAAAGGATTAAAGCACTTTTTGTTGTTAATCCAAGCAATCCACCTTCTGTTGCTATCGATGAAGATACAATGTGTCGTTTAAAGGAAATTATTAAAAATGATAATCCAGAACTTATGATTATCACAGATGATGTTTATGGTACCTTTGCAGATGGATTTAGATCATTAATGACAGAAATTCCATATAATACGATTGGTGTCTATTCATTCTCTAAATACTTTGGTGTAACGGGATGGCGTCTAGGTGTTATAGCTGTTGCAAAGAATAACTTATTTGATAAATTGATTAAGGATTTACCTGAAATTGCACAACGTGAACTAGATCACCGTTATGATACATTGAGCAATGAACCAGAGGATATTACATTTATTGATCGTATCGTTGCAGATAGCCGCCAAGTTGCACTTAATCATACAGCAGGGCTTTCAACACCACAACAAGTACAAATGGCTATTTTCTCAATTTTTGCTTTGCTCGACCAAGAGGAACGCTATAAAAATCAAACAAAAGCTATTTGTCGTCGTCGTCTTGAACTCTTGTACAAAAATCTTGAACTACCACTTTACGTACAGGCGCATACTACAGCATATTATCGTCAAATCGACCTTCTCGTATGGGCCAAACTAAAATATGGTGATGAATTTGTAGAATTCTTAAAAACAAATTATGCACCAGAGGATTTACTCTTCCGTCTTGCGAGAAATTATGCGGTTGTCTTATTAAATGGAAATGGATTCCAAGGCCCAGATTGGTCCATTCGTGTTTCACTTGCTAATTTGCCAGATGAGGCTTATGAAAAAATAGGGGCAGCAATTAATGAAGTCTTTAAAGAATATGTAGAAGCTTGGAAGAGTGAAAAGTAAATTAAGGGAGAAGGCAAAAACATTGCCGGATTTACCAGGTGTATATTTTATGAGGGACACACTTCAAAATATTATTTATGTCGGGAAATCAAGACATCTTAAAACACGCGTAAGTAGTTATTTGGGAAACTTAAAGCATGAGCGAACTAAAGTAAAACGAATGGTAAATGCTATTTGTGATTTTGAGTATATTGTAACGGATACAGAGTTAGATGCATTAATATTAGAATGTCGTCTAATAAAAAGGCATCAGCCAATTTATAATACATTGTTAAAAAATGATAAGAAGTATCGATTTATTAAAGTTGTGCATAAAAACGGACTAGCTAGGTTAGAAGTTGCTTATGAAAAGGATGAGGAAGCAGTATGTTTTGGTCCATATGACTTACCTTATTTACTACAAAGAGCAGTAGATACACTGAATAGTTATTGTAAGTTACCTACTTGCACAAAAATACTTCCTAAAGAAGATTGTTTAGCATACCTACTAAATAAATGTAATGCATCTTGTGAGAATGTAAGTGTATTAAATGATACATTAGAAAGAGTATATGCATTTTTAAAAGGAAATGATTCTAGTATATTAGATTTTTATAAGGCACAGATGACAGAGGCGAGTGCTACATTAGATTTTGAAAAAGCAATATACTATAGAGAACAATTAAATAGTTTGAAAATGTTAGGCTATCGTCGTAAGGCTATTGAGTTAAGTCAAAAGCAGAGTAGAGGTATAGCTTTACTTAAATGCCCTACACATGGATTTAAACTATATATTTTAAAAGGAACAACTATTCAGTTTACAAAACTGATAAAGACACCTTCACGGCAAATTTTAAAAAATATATTGATGAATATGTATCAAATTTATTTAAGAGATTCATTTGAAGAACGTCATGTTCTTGAAAAATTGGAAATTGATGAGGCACTTATTATGTATTTTTATTTGCATACCAATACAGCATGTTGCTATTATAATTTAGAGAAATATGATTTTGTTAAAATATATGATAAAATAATAGATTTTTACTTTTTGAATTAAAATTTAAGTTGATTTTTGTACTATATACAAAAGGCTTGCCACGAACCTATTTGGGGCAAGCTTTTTTGTATCTTAAATTATTAGTTTGATGAGCTGACTAGAATGAAGGATATAAGAGAAAATAGCGTGGAAGTTATAGGGTTAGATTGATTGAAAGTTATGTAGAAGGATATGCTAAATAAATAGCGTTAATTCAGGTAAACTTTCTTTAGCATATAGAGTGGCATTGAATAGTATTATCTAATACTATGAAGGTTTCAAAATTTATAGGGTAGGGGATTATCCTTGCCTTATTTTTTATGTATGAATAAAAGTAGTGATATTACTTATTCAGAATAAAATATTTGAAATATTAAGAATGTTAAGTTATAATAAAGTAAAAATGTAAGAATAAGGAAAAGGTTGAGAGTAATTTGTACTATAGGGGGATGAAGATGAAATTTTGGTATGAGGGGAACTTAAATAAAAATGAAAATAAAAGAGAACGAAATGGATTAACTTATTATATTCGTGGCGTAATGCAAGTGGAAGGAGAACGTTATGAGCGTTATGCTATTCAAACACACTTTATTGAAAGAGGAGAAGAATATATAGAACTTGTAGCTAGATATGTATCACCACTCTATCAAGAGGGAGATATACTTGCGATAAGTGAAAAAATTATTGCAATGTGCCAAGATAATACAGTGGAAAAACAAGATGTTCGTTTGAGCTTGTGGGCAAAATTTCTTTCAAGGTTTGCGACTAAGACACCGAGTGGTATAGGAATGGATGAACCTTATAAATTACAATTAGCAATTGATATGAAAGGTCTACCTTTAGTTTTATGGGCAATTTTTTGTGGGGGCTTAGGAAAAGTTTTTAAGAAGAGGGGAGTTTTTTATAAAATACTAGGTCAAGATATTGCTGGAATTGATGGCTTTTATACACATTCTGCATTTACACGTTATCATAATCTTGCAGTATTAAATCCAAGGAATCCTGAAAAGGTATGTGATGAAATTAGTACAAAATTAGGAATTACATGTATGATTGTAGATGCCAATGATATTGATGTTACCATACTAGGCCATTCTAAAATACTTGGTTGTAAATCACATAAAGTATTAGCAGCACTTATAGAAGATAATCCTGCTGGACAAGATGATGAATGTACGCCATTTATACTTATACGTGATATTGGTGAGGCACCTGCTGAAACTTATGTGCCTATTGAAGCAATTGCAACCCCTATTTAAAAGGGCATATCAAAATTGTATAGAAATAAAATAAACACAAATAATAGTAGCATCGAAACTTAGAGTAGGTGAAATAAAAATGATGTTACTTATTAAAAATGGGAAAATCCTTACAATGACTGGGGCAACCTATGAAAATGGAGCAGTACTTATTGAGGATAGAAAAATCAAAGCTGTAGGCACGAATATTTTAAATCTGCCAGAGGGGATACCAACAATTGATGCAAAAGGTGGATGGGTAATGCCAGGAATTATTGAAGCACATTGCCATGTAGGTATTACGGAGCAAAAGAAAGGATTTGAGGGAGATGACTGCAATGAAACAACCGAACCAGTTACACCATACTTAAAGGCGCTTGATGCAATTAATCCTATGGATGCAGCTTTCGATGATGCTGTAAAAGCGGGTATTACGGGGGTTATGGTTGGACCAGGAAGTTCTAATGTGGTAGGGGGACAATTTGCTTTTTTAAAAACAAAGAGTAGGGTTGTTGATGAATTAATTGTTTTAGAACCAGCAGCAATGAAGGTTGCCTTAGGGGAGAATCCTAAAAAAAATTACAGTGATCAGCAAAAATCACCTGTAACGCGTATGGCTATTGGTGCACTTTTAAGGCAAGCTCTTTTTGAAGCAAAAGCTTATAAACTACAGAAGGAAAGTGCTCAAAAAGAAGGGAAAGCATTTGAAATGGATTTTAAAAAAGAATGCTGGCTTCCTGTACTAAAAAAAGAAATTCCGCTTAAAGTACATGCACATCGTGTAGACGATATTTTAACAGCTATACGCATCGCAAAATTATTTGATGTAAATATTACATTAGATCATTGCAGTGAAGGGCATCTTATAGCAGATACTATTGCACGTACAGGATTTCCTGCTATAGTTGGTCCGTCTATGGCAGCACGTAGTAAGATTGAAGTACAAAATGTAGATTTTAAAACCTCTGGCATTTTGCACAAAGCAGGTGTAAAAGTTGCTATTACAACAGACCATCCAGTTATTCCGATTCAGTATTTACCAATATGTGCAGGTTTTGCAGCTAAAGAAGGATTGGGTATAGAAGAAGGATTAAAGGCTATTACAATTAATGCTGCAGAAATATGTGGTATCTCTAAACGACTAGGAAGCATAGAGGTAGGAAAAGATGCAGATATTGCTATATTTGATGGCAATCCTATGGAGGTATTTACTCATACCTTATATACGATTATTAATGGCAAGGTAGTTTATGATAAAGCTGGAGAAGAAAGTCAAGATACAAAGTGTACAAAAAAATAAACTTATATAATTTTAATATCATCTTAAAATAGCCGATGCCTTATAAATAAGGCATCGGCTGATTTTTATTTCTTTACAAAGTTATATTAAAAAATATTTTAGTCGATTTAGGACTATTAAAATAAAAAAAGATATGATACAATGTCTTAGACATATAACAGATATAGCGTTTTGTAACTAAAGAGGTACAATATATAGCCTCTTTATATTTTTTTGTCAAGCATTTATTTAAAATTAAATAGTATCTATTTCCAAGAATTTTGACAAAAAATGTTAAGAAATGTGAAATATACAGGGTCCTCAAAACCAAAATATCATTATAAATAAGGGATGGGATTGATCAATGAAAGTCATAAAAAGAGATGGAAGCATTGCACAATTTGATGCAAGCAAAATTTATAATGCCATTATAAAGGCGATGAAATATGGGAGTGGTGTACTAGATGAAGATGTTGCGCATAAAATAGCAGTTGAAATAGAGGCGAATTTTGCAAAGTTAGGGAAAGAACCTACTATTTTTCAAATTGAGACTTATGTATACTTAAAACTTATTGAAAACGGGCATGAATTAACAGCAAAATCCTACGAAGGCTATCGTGCTATTCAGGCTTTTAAACGCGAAACAAATACAACTGATCATAGTATTTTAGGTCTTATCGATATGACAAATGAAGAAGTTATGAATGAAAATTCTAACAAAAATGCTATGATGGCCTCTACACAAAGAGACCTTATTGCTGGTGAGGTATCAAAGGATATTTCAAGACGTAAAAAACTGCCAGCACGTATTGTACAAGCTCATGATGAAGGAATTCTTCATTTCCATGACATGGATTATTTCATGCAATCAATTTTTAATTGTTGCTTAATTAATATTCAAGATATGCTTGATAATGGTACAGTTATTAATCAACGTATGATTGAAAGTCCAAAAAGCTTCCAAGTGGCTTGTACCGTTATGACACAAATTATAGCACAAGTTGCAAGTAGTCAATATGGTGGCCAATCAGTAGATATTCGTCATTTAGGAAAATATCTCAGACGTAGTAAAGAAAAGTATCGTGCAATGTTATGTGATACGATAAGCGATGCTAAGGAATTAGAAGAAGTAGTAGAACGTCTTTTACATCGTGAGCTTGAATCAGGGGTTCAAACAATTCAGTATCAAATTAATACACTTATGACTACAAATGGTCAAAGCCCATTTGTAACATTATTTTTAAATATCGAAGAAGATGATGAATACGTAGAAGAAGTTGCAAGTATTGTAGAAGAAATCTTAAAGCAACGTTTACAAGGTATTAAGAATGAGAAAGGTATTTTTACAACACCTACTTTCCCAAAACTCATTTATGTACTTCATGAACATAATTGCTTAGAAGGTGGAAAATATGATTACATTACAGAACAAGCTGTTAAATGTAGTGCAAAACGCCTTTATCCAGATTATATTTCTGCAAAAGAGATGAAGAAGATTTATGAAGGAAATGTTTTCTCTTGTATGGGCTGCAGAAGCTTCCTATCACCATGGAAAGATGAAAATGGTCAGTATAAATTTGAAGGCAGATTTAATCAAGGAGTTGTAAGTTTAAACTTACCGCAGATTGGTATTATAGCACAGGGAGATGAAGAGAAATTTTGGTCATTATTAGACAACCGCTTAGACCTTTGTTTTGAAGCGTTAATGTGTCGCCATAATGCTTTAAAGGGAACACTTTCTGATGAATCACCAATTCACTGGCAACATGGTGCAATTGCAAGATTGCCACAAGGTGCAGTCATTGACCCTCTTTTAATGGATGGCTATTCAACTATTTCATTAGGTTATATTGGACTTTATGAGCTCACTAAACTTATGAAAGGTGTTTCTCATGTACAACCAGAAGGTGAGGCATTTGCGCTTAAGGTAATGCACAAATTAGATGACACAACAAAACGTTGGAAAAAAGAAACTGGTCTAGGCTTTGGTTTATATGGTAGTCCAGCTGAATCGCTATGTTACCGCTTTGCAAAAATTGACAAGGCTAAGTTTGGTGAGATTGAAGATGTTACAGATAAGGGGTACTATACAAATAGCTATCATGTAGATGTTAGAGAATCGATAGATGCATTTTCTAAGCTTAAATTTGAAAGTCAGTTCCAGCCTATTTCAACAGGTGGATGTATTTCATACATTGAGATTCCAAATATGAATCATAATCTCGAAGCTTTAAGACAGCTTGTGACTTATATTTATCATAACATTCAGTATGCTGAATTTAATACGAAGTCAGACTGTTGTCACGAATGTGGCTTTGAAGGAGAAATTATGGTAAATGATGATTTAGAATGGGAATGTCCAGTATGTCATAATAAAGACCAAAACAAAATGAATGTTATTCGCCGTACTTGTGGTTATTTAGGCGGTAACTACTGGAATAAAGGAAAGACACAAGAGATTAAGAGTCGTGTATTACACCTCTAGAATGTGTTACACATATTAAGATAAAGGATTAATAGCAGAAAGAAGGAAGCGTTATGTACTATGCACAGATGCGACAATATGATATTGCCAATGGCGTGGGTATTCGAGCAACTTTATTTGTATCAGGATGTACTCATAAATGCCCTGGATGCTTTAATGAAGCTTATCAAGACTTTAAGGTGGGTAATCCTTGGAGAGAAGAAGAAGAGGAACGTTTTATGACTTATGTAAAAAATGAAAATGTTCACGGCGTGACTATTTTAGGTGGGGAACCTATGGAGCAGACTATGGATGATTCCCTTTTACATTTATTAAAGCGTATTAAGCAAGAGACAAATCATACCATATGGATTTACTCTGGCTATACCTTTGAGCAAATCATAGAAGATTCCAAAAAACTAGCATTATTAGAGCAGTGTGATGTTTTAGTGGATGGTCCTTTTATTGAATCGCTCAAGGATATTTGCCTTAAGTTTAGGGGGAGTAGTAATCAGCGCATTATCAATGTACAAGCTTCCTTAGATGCTAAAAATGTCATTGAAGAAAAATTATAATTTTACATTTAAGGAGCAGACTTATGAATTCTCAAACTATTTATTTTGCTAAAATGAAAGATACTGCAATTATTCCAAGTAAACGTATGGAAGATGGTGCGTTTGATATTTACGCATGTTTTGCAGAAGACTATATTGTTCTTGCACCACATGAAACTAAAATGATTCCAACAGGATTAGCATCAGCTTTTTCAAGTGACTATGTGGCAATTTTAAAGGAACGTGGTTCAACAGGAGCAAAAGGGATAGGACAACGTGCAGGTGTGATTGATTCTGGCTACCGTGGCGAATGGTTAGTACCCCTTACAAATCTTAATGAAGCACCGCTTGTAATCTGTAAAGCGACTGCTTTAGAAGAAAATAAGTTTGCAGACAATAGCATTATTTATCCTTACGAAAAGGCTATTGCTCAGTGTATTTTAGTAGAAGTACCTAAAATGGTAACATCAGAAATTAGCTATGAAGAGCTTTTGAAATTTGAATCAGAACGTGGTACAGGACGTTTAGGTTCTTCAGGAAAGTAATTATAAGGTGCCCAATTTTGATGGGCATCTTTTTTTGTTCTACTAGTTTTTTTATAGCGCATTATAACAAGCTTTAAAGTATATACTATATATAACGACACTGTTTTTCCTTGAATAGGGGGAATACACATGAATGGCAAGTGGGGATGTTGGTCTCAAAAGGTTAAAGGGCAATGTTATCTTGGGCAGCTTGAAATTTTAGATAGCGAAATACAAAAGATGAGAAATTATTTATCTATTCTTGAAAAGAAAGAAACACGTTTAAAACAATCCTTACAACGTAGTAATTTTGTAGATCTTTTAAAAATTGAAGGAACATATCTAGATAGGTATGCTTTATTGCCATCTGAAATGGAGAGTATAAAACCAACTAACAAGTCAAGTACACAAGAAAAATGTACCCTTACACCAGATACCTGTGCAGGTGCATTTTGGTATAAAACGCGGTTGAATGAAAATTTAAAAGAAGATTTACGTCAGGCAATTAACCAATATAATAAGCTATTAAGTCTATGTTTTCAACTTCAATATTTTTATGAACATAACACACCACAACTTACTTATGCCCATTATTTTTTAAGAACATTAGAAGACTCAGAACGTATAATGGTCCTTTGTAGTGAAATGACGAATTTTTTAAAAAATCTTCCAGAACAAAATCATGGTAAGCTTTATTTATTTACAAGTGATACGACAATACAAGTTGCACCAGAGAGTTATTTAGAATTTAAATACGAAAAGGGAATACTTTATGTAGTACAGATGAATATTGCACCTTTGCATAGAGGTCTTGAAGAAGTTCTTCTAAATGGTCTTGAAGAATTTTCAAAGGTATTATCATCCTATTTAAGTGGTAAAAGGTATTTACCTATCTCTAGAATTCAAGGAGAACTGGGCTTGGAAAAGTATGCTTCAAGGGCTATTTTAGTAAAAGCTTATCTTAAAAATAATTTCATACCGTCTGGTAAGGTTTACCCAGATGGTACTTATTTACCATATCAAATTATGCAAAAAAATATTTAATATTCGTTTTAGCGAGGGACAATTTGTAAGATGGGGACATATAGTATAACGAGTCATATAAATAGAGGAGGGTAAATATGAATGTTCAGAAGATGCTCTTAACACCTAATCAGTATAGTCGTCCCCAAATAGCTATTGGCACTATTAAAAAGATTGTTGTCCATTGGGTAGGTAATGCAGGTTCTACCGCTATAAATAATAGAAACTATTTTGAAGGACTTAAAGCTGGTGCAAATAAAGTTTATGCGAGCAGTCATTATATTGTAGGACTAGAAGGTGAAATTATTCAGTGTATCCCAGAAGATGAAGTTGCCTATCATGCTAATAGTGCTAATAACTATAGTATTGGGATTGAAAACTGTCATCCGGATTGGGATGGGAAATTTAATGATCTTACTTATAAAAGCCTTATTGCACTATGTGCAGATCTTTGCTATCGCTATAAATTAAATCCTGAGATGGATGTAATAAGACACTATGATGTTACAGGTAAAATGTGTCCTTTATATTATGTAAAGAATATTACGGCTTGGAAACAGCTTAAAAAAGATGTGCTAGATGTTTATAATCAACTTGTCATGGATGCGAGTAGTCTTATAACAACAATAACTATTAACTTAAACGGTACGCTAAAAGAAGTAAAAAGAATTTTATATAATGGACAAAACTATGTTAAACTTCGTGATTTAGAGGATTCACATATTTCTATTGGGTATGACTTGACAACTAAGACACCTATTATTCAAGTTAAATAATAAGCTAAGTTGATATGAAAAGAAGGAGTATTACCTTGCATACTCCTTCTTTTTTTGTGAAAATAAGAAATAAGTTACTACTATTTCCTATTTGATGAAGGAAAGAAAGATTAATAGTTTCGATTAGGATTTTGGAAACCTTCGGTAGGGAGAGATTGTTTTTTGTGCGTACGATTGGAATTTTTAGCTTCTTCAGAAGTTAGTGGAGTTTGATAGTTACATTTTTTCATACGTACACCCTTTGGGTCGATTTGACTATCTTTTGCCATTTATATCAGCTCCTTCAAGAATAGTGTAAACCATTTTACAAAGATTATTTCATGTAAATTTTGTATAAAATCTGTCTTTAAAAGTCGTTTGACGTAGGGTTATCCATTGAAAATCCACCTTATTTCATGTAAAATAAAAAGGATATTGTATTAACAAAATAAGCGCTAGGAGGATTCATCATGAGCGAAAGAAAAGAAGTTAAAGTCTCAACAGCAGAAGCTAAACGTCAAAATGAGATTATTAATATATTAGCCCAACGTATCAAAGGCAAAGGACTTAAATATTGCCTTGCAACATTTGGATGTCAAATGAATGCTAGAGATTCTGAAAAAATTGAAGGTATGCTGCAACAAATTGGGTATACTAAAACAGAAAATGAAAAAGAAGCTGATTTTATTCTTTATAACACATGTTGTGTACGTGAAAATGCAGAACTTAAAATCTATGGTCGTTTAGGTTCTTTAGTAGGCGTTAAACGTAAAAATCCAAATCTTATGATTGCACTTTGCGGTTGCATGATGCAACAAGATGTTGTGCTTGAAAATTTAAAGAAAAACTTTAAGTTCATTGATATTATCTTTGGAACTTATAATATTTATAAGCTTCCAGAGCTTTTACAAACTCGTCTTGAAACACAGGAAAGTGTTATTGATATTTGGGATTCTTATCAAGATATCGTAGAAGATTTACCAGACACAAGAAAATTTGATTTTAAAGCATGCGTTAATATTATGTATGGTTGTAATAACTTCTGTACTTACTGTATTGTACCTTATGTACGTGGTCGTGAACGTAGCCGTGAAGCAAATGATATTATTGCTGAAATTAAAGGGCTCGTTTCAGAGGGTGTATCTGAAGTTATGCTTCTAGGCCAAAATGTTAACTCATATGGTAAAAACCTTGAAAATCCAATGAGTTTTGCACAACTTTTAAAGGAAATTAATGAAATTGAAGGTCTTAAACGTATTCGCTTTATGACTTCACATCCAAAAGATTTAAGTGATGAATTAATTGATGTTATTGCAAGTTGTGATAAAGTATGTAACAGTGTTCATTTACCAGTCCAATCAGGAAGTAGCCGCATTCTTAAAAAAATGAATCGTCATTATACAAAAGAAGGTTATTTAGAACTTGTACGTAAACTTAAAGCAGCAGTGCCAAATGTAGAGCTTACAACAGACCTTATCGTTGGATTCCCAGGAGAAACAGAAGAAGATTTCCAGGATACACTAGATGTTGTTAAAGAAGTACATTATGCAAGTGCCTTTACATTCGTTTATTCAAAACGTACTGGAACACCAGCGGCAACTATGGAGGAGCAAGTACCTGAAGAAGTTTCTAAGGAACGTTTCAATCGTCTTTTAGAGATTGTAAATGCACAGAGTCTTGCTACACTTGAAAAGTATGTAGGACAAACTGTAGAAGTTCTCTTTGAAGAAGTAAGTAAGCATAATGAAAATGTTTTAAGTGGACGTACTGAAACAGGGCTTTTAGTAAATACACCTGCATCAAAAGAGCTTCTTGGTCAGTATGTACAAGTTAAAATTGTAGCTAATAAAACACATTACTTAATTGGAGAGTTGGCGAATTAATATGTTAAAATCACAAGTTACACCAATGATGAGCCAGTATTTAACAATCAAGGAACAAAATCCAGATGCAATTTTATTTTTCCGTCTTGGTGACTTTTATGAAATGTTCTTTGAGGATGCGAAGACTTGTTCACGCGAACTAGAGATTACTTTAACAGGTAAAGATTGCGGTCTTGAAGAACGTGCGCCTATGTGTGGCGTCCCTTTTCATGCTGCAGATAATTATATTTCTCGCTTAGTTGAAAAAGGCTATAAAGTAGCTATTTGTGAACAAGTAGAAGATCCTAAAACTGTTAAAGGCTTAGTGAAACGTGAAGTTATTCGTATTGTTACACCTGGTACGATTTTAGAAGGAAATACTGTTACAGAAGGTAAAAATAATTATATTGTATCAATTGTAGGTCAAAGTGGTACGTATGGATTAAGTATCTGTGATGTAACAACAGGTGATTGGCTTACCACAACAATTACAGGAGAGCAAAGTCAACGTAAGCTTTTAGATGAACTTGCTAAATTTGCACCTGTTGAATGTTTATTACAAGAAAACCTATATGAGGATGAGACTATTCGTGAGTTTACAGTAGGGCGTCTTCATGCGTTAACAGAAAAGATTGCTCCTCATACGTTAGATGTAGCACTTGCAAGTTCATTGCTTATAAAACATTTTAATGTTATAAACTTAGAAGGAATTGGTCTTACAAATAATGGACCTGATATGTTAGCAACATCAACCCTTTTGGCATATCTTAAAGAAACTCAAAAAACAGACCTATCTCATCTTATGCATGTATCGATTTATAATGTAGATGCCTATATGCTTTTAGATAGTTCCACAAGACGTAACTTGGAACTATCTGAAACCCTTCGTGAGAAACGCCGTAAAGGTTCACTCCTTTGGGTATTAGACCACACAAAGACTGCCATGGGGAGTCGATATATTCGCAAATGCATTGAGCAACCGCTTATAGATGCAGCTCAAATTAATGGACGTTTAGAGGCCACAGAAGAACTTAAAAATAATCCACTTTTACGTTCGGATTTATTTGAAGCCTTAGATCGTATTTATGACATTGAACGTTTAATGAGTAAGGTTTCTTTTGGTACATGTAATGCAAAAGATTTAATTGCTATTAAGCAGTCTATAGGTGCTCTGCCACCTATTAAAGGACTATTAGGTCAAACAAGTTCTCCACTTTTAAAAGAGCTTCATCAGAATTTAGATTGCATGGAAGAGCTCTTTGATCTTATTAATCGTAGTATCGTAGAAGAGGCACCACTTTCTGTACGTGAGGGGGGGCTTATTAAAGATGGTTATCATGAAGAAGTTGATCATTTACGTGAAGCCAAGACAAAGGGTGCGTCTTGGCTAATGGCCATTGAAGCAGAAGAACGTGAAAAAACAGGTATTAAAAACCTTAAGATTAAGTATAATAAAGTATTTGGTTACTTCCTAGAAGTGACACAGTCTTATAGCAATTTAGTACCAGATTATTTTATTCGTAAGCAAACACTTGCTAATTGTGAGCGTTATATTACGGAAGAATTAAAAAAAGTTGAAGAAGAAGTTCTCGGTGCAGATGAGAAACTCAATACTTTAGAATATCAACTCTTTACACAAATTCGCGAAGCAGTTCTTAAAGAAATGCATCGCCTTTTAAATGTGTCACATCAAATTGCGGCATTAGATATGTACTGTGCACTTGCAGAAGTAGCAGATATTCATCAATATGTGAAGCCTAAGATTGATAACTCAGAAGTACTTGACATTAAGTTAGGGCGTCACCCAGTAGTTGAAAAGATGATGGGTGAACAAAGCTTTATTGCAAATGATGTGACTATTAATCCAGAGGAAATGATTCTCTTAACTGGACCAAACATGGCAGGTAAATCTACTTATATGCGTCAAGTGGCACTTATTGTTCTTATGGCACAAATCGGTTCCTTTGTTCCTGCTGAAAGCGCAACTATTGGTGTAGTTGACCGTATATTTACACGTGTAGGTGCATCTGATGACCTTGCTTCTGGTCAAAGTACTTTTATGGTAGAAATGATGGAAGTTTCAAATATCTTACATCATGCAACACATCAAAGTTTACTCATATTAGATGAAATTGGACGTGGGACAAGTACATTAGATGGCTTAAGCATTGCATGGGCTATTATTGAGCATATTACAGGAACAATAGGTGCAAAAACATTATTTGCAACCCATTATCACGAGCTTACTGTTCTTGAAGAAACTATTCCTAAGCTTAAGAATTATTGTGTAGCAGTTAAAGAAATGGGTGAAGATATTATCTTCCTTCATAAAATTGTACCAGGTAGCGTCGATCATAGTTATGGGATTCAAGTAGCCAAGTTAGCTGGTGTGCCAAGCGTAGTACTTGAACGTGCAAAAACTATCTTAAATGAATTAGATGGAAAGGAAAGCTATACAGTATCAGCACCTGTTCAGTTAAGTAATCAAACTGAAAATATACCTTTAGAGAGCGTAGCACCTTCTAAAGCGGAAATAGATATCTCTTTAAAAGACACAACGCAAGTTGAAACGCTTGTTGCTGAAACTGTAGAAAGATTTGAAGTTGTGAATACACCACCATCTACACCGGAGCCACTCCATCAAATGAATTTATTTGATACAATTTCAAGTCAACATGAACCTGTAATTGAGAAATTACGTGAAATAGATGTCATGCGTATGACACCTATTGAAGCTTTAGAAACGCTTTATGATTTACAAAAGCAATTAAGATAGAAGGGGGCCTTTTAAATGGGCACTATTCAAATTTTAGATACCCATACCATTAATAAAATTGCTGCAGGAGAGGTCGTTGAACGACCTTCTTCTGTTATTAAGGAACTTGTTGAAAATAGTATTGATGCTAAGGCAAGTTCTATTACAGTAGAAATTAAAAATGGGGGAATTGATTTTATTCGTGTGACAGACAACGGATTAGGTATTCCAAAAGATCAAGTAGAGATCGCTTTTTTACGTCATGCTACAAGTAAGATTACATCAGCTGAAGATTTATATCATGTGCTCAGTCTTGGCTTTAGAGGAGAAGCACTTGCCAGCATTGCAGCCGTTTCAAATGTAGAACTTATGAGTAAGGTGGCAGATGATTTAACAGGAAAAAGAATTGAAATCTCAGGGGGTAAAATTACGGCGTCTGATGAAATTGCATGCCCAAATGGAACTACCTTTATTATGCGTCATTTATTTTTTAATGTACCTGCACGTCGTGAATTTTTAAGTAGCAGTGGGGCAGAAGGGGCTAGAATATCAGATTATATGTATAAGTTGGCCTTAGCACATCCAGAAATTTCTTTTAAATATATTCAAAATAATAAAACCGTATTTACCACCTCAGGAGACCATGACTTACAACATACCATTCTTAATATTTACGGAAAGGATTATGCAAAGAATACCTTTAAATGTTATTATGAAAGTTCTGGTATTGAATGTGTAGGTCTCTTAGGTAATCCTTCTTTAAATCGTTCTAATCGTAATTATGAGCACTTTTTTATTAATGGACGTTATATTAAGAGTACACTACTTCAAAAAGCCGTAGAAGATGCTTATAAACCTATTGTTATGGTAGGAAAGTTTCCTTTTGTTGTTTTGCATCTTAATATTTCCCCAGAAGAAGTAGATGTTAATGTGCATCCTACAAAATTACAAGTAAGATTTAAAGACTCTGATCTAATTTATAATACTGTGTATAAAGCTATTACAAATCAATTGGAATCAGCTTATCTTGTACCACATGTCCATCCACATGAAGGGATTATTACACCTAAACCTGAAATAGAAACCTATACAGCAGACACTTTCTTTACACCACGTAAGGAAGAAAATGAGTTGACAGCTGAAAGTTTACTAGCTGGGGAAGTACCTACTGTAAGTGAAGGAACGACACATAACTTGGAACGTTTATTTGGAAAGGCTGTAAATCCTGATACAACTATGCCATTTCAAATTCGTAATGCAGCAGATGATATTGCAAAAGAAAGTTATGAAACCCAAAATAGTTTTAAAGAGTATTCGATGAATAAAGAAGATGGCTCTAAAATATCAATAGAAGAGACTTTAAGTGCTAACATGCAACAAGAAGTAGAAGAGACTTCAAATGCGCCTAACATACAGAAGGCTTTGAATCAGCCGAATCCAAATGTTGAACAGCTAACACCCGAAGTAATTACAAAACATGAAGGTATTCCGGCAATGGCGGCACCGTATATGACGCCGCCTATTACTGCAGTTGTAAAAAGTGACTCACCAGGCATTAGTGTAAAGGATTATACAATTATTGGTCAGCTCTTTAAGACTTACTGGCTTATTCAGTATCATGAGAAAGTTTTTATTATCGATCAACACTCTGCGCACGAAAAAGTTATGTATGAACGTTTTATGAGACAATTTAGAAATAATGAAGTTGCCACGCAGCTTTTATTAATGCCTGAGACCTTCAATATTACAGCTACGGAAAAGGCTCTTTTAGAGACCCATAGTAATTTATTTGAAAAACTTGGTTTTATTTTTGAATTTTTTGGTGAAAATGCAATTGTAATTCGCGAAGTGCCATTTTTATTAAATGAACCACTTTCACCGGAAGTTTTTAAAGAAATCTTGGATACCTTAAGCCATGATAAACCTAAAGATTTAGCTGATGTAAAGGCTGAATCAATTATTCGTATGTCTTGCCGAAGTGCGGTGAAGGCAAATGACAGACTTACAGCATTAGAATGTGAAAAACTGATTGAGTCATTGTTGGCACTGGATAATCCATTTACTTGTCCACATGGTCGTCCAACTATTGTGGCACTTACGCAAACTGATATTGAAAAGATGTTCAAACGAATCTAAAACAGAACAACGAATCTAAAACAGAACATTTAAATTATATTTATTTTAGAAAGGTAAAGCTATGAAAAAACCACTTATTTTAATTGCTGGACCAACAGCTTCAGGAAAGACAAAGACGAGTGTTCTTTTGGCGAAAGCAATTGATGGCGAAATTATTTCTGCTGATTCTATGCAGATTTATAAAGGCATGGACATTGGTACTGCTAAGGTAAAGCCAGAGGAGATGGATGGAATTCCTCATTATATGATTGATGAATGGGAACCAGACTTTCCATGCAGTGTGGCAACTTTCAAAGAACGTGTTAATGCATATATTGAAGCAATATATGCAAAAGATAAAATACCTATTTTAGTAGGTGGAACAGGTTTCTACATTAATGCTATTTTATTTGATACACAATTTGAAGAAACAGATCCTAATACAGCGTATCGTGAAAGCCTTGCAGAATTTGCACGCCTTGAAGGTGCAGAAGCACTTCACCAAAAACTTCAAGAAGTTGACCCACAAAGTGCTAAAGAAATTCATGCGAATAATATAAAAAGAGTGATTCGTGCATTAGAATATTATCACGAAACCGGTGAACCTATTTCGCACCATAATGCAAAAGAACGTGAAAAACGTACTGAAAATGAATCACCATATGATTATACGTTTTTTGCCCTTACGATGGAACGTAAGTTACTTTATGATCGTATTAATCAGCGCATCGATGAAATGATGGCAGAGGGACTTTTAGAAGAGGTTAAGAGAATTTACGAGATGGGTTATAATGAAGATTTACCTGCTTTAAAAGCTATTGGTTACAAAGAGTTCTTCCCTTACTTTAGAGGTGAAATGAGTTTAGAAGCTTGTATTGAAAAACTGAAACAAAATACGCGCAATTATGCTAAACGTCAACTTACATGGTTTAAACATCAGGCAAGCCCTATCATGTTAGAGGTCGATAAATTAGGTTTAGATGCACAGTATATTGTAGAAAATATGATGACCTATTTAAAAAAATAGAAGTTGCGCACTAAGATTGTATAGTTTGGGATTAATTGGGATATAATGACAATGTAATGTTACAAAAATTTAGCAATTCAGTAGACAAGCGCAAAAATATAATATACAATAAAAATAACTAACAACATGCCTAGGAGGGGACGTTAAAATTATGAGTAAAACAATTAACTTACAAGATGTTCTTTTAAACCAACTTAGAAAAGAGAAAATTACAACAACATTATTTTTAACAAACGGATTCCAATTAAAAGGAACAATTAAAGGATTTGATAATTTTGTAGTCATTCTTGAAAGTGAAGGCAAACAACAAATGATTTATAAACATGCTATCTCAACACTCGCACCATCTAAAGCTGTTAATTTAAATACAGCAGAGTAAGAAGGTATTGATAGTCAATGGGTGTAGGCTACATTGACTACATAATGTAGGATGAGAATTTGTCTTATGTAGATAATGGCAGCAAATGATTTTTTGGTTAAAATAGCCGAATCATTTGTTGTCATTTTTTATTTTTAGAGGCATAATCAGTGAGTAAGATTAGAATTAAGTGTGATAGTATGGGGTAGAAGAAAGGAATAAATATACAAGTTGAAGAAGATCTTGATGCTTTGTTTAAAGAATTTAACTTACATTGCAAAGCACGTAATCTTAGTGAAGCTACATTAGAATTTTATTAGTTTTGTTGGCAACCATTCAAACAATTTTTAGAGCAAGAAGGGCTTAATTTGTCTGATGTTAATACAATGGTGATGAATGCGTACATAGTTCATTTATACAGATATACATTCGCTTTTATATGTATAAAATATATAACAAGATTTGAAAAGGAATATTAAACCATGTTATAATAAAAAAATGACATAGTAACGCATAAGTTGTTATAAAGGATAAGGAGAATTAAAATGAGTACTTTACAAGAGTTACTAGGTATTGATGCCGAAACAGAAGCATTTTGCCTCGAAACTGAAAAAACATTAAGTGAGATTTTTGCAGAGATTGATAAAAACATGCATTTAAATGGAGCAAAAGTGCTTCACGCTATGCAAAAAAATAAATTAAGTGATGTACATTTTGCAGCAACAACAGGCTATGGCTATAATGATATTGGCCGTGATGTAATTGAACAAATTTATGCTGATGTATTTAAAACAGAGTCAGGCCTTGTAAGACCTCAGCTTATGTCTGGAACGCATGCATTAACGGTTGCGCTTTTTGGTAATTTAAGACCAGGTGATGAATTATTATCTGTAGTTGGAAAACCTTATGATACTTTAGAAGGGGTAATAGGTATCCGCCCTACTAATGGAAGTCTTGCCGAATATGGTGTAACTTACCGCCAAGTAGATCTTAAAGAAGATTTTAGCTTTGATTATGAGGGTATTCGTGCAGCAATTAATGAGCGAACAAAGCTTGTTACAATTCAACGCTCAAAGGGTTATAGTTATCGTCCAACATTATCAGTTGATCAAATTGGTGAGCTTATTAGTTTTGTGAAAAGTATTAAACCAGATGTAATTTGTATGGTTGACAATTGTTATGGTGAGTTTGTAGATACAAATGAACCAACGGAAGTGGGTGCGGACCTCTGTGTCGGTTCATTGATTAAAAATCCTGGTGGTGGACTTGCACCAACAGGTGGCTACATTGTGGGAAAAGAGCAGTATGTAGAAAATGCGGCTATGCGTTTAACAGCACCAGGTCTTGGAAAAGAAGTTGGGGCAACATTAGGACTTAATCAACCAGTTCTTCAAGGACTCTTTTTAGCACCTGAAATTGTAGCAAATGCCTTAAAAGGTGCTATTTTAGCTGCTGCATTATTTGAAAAGTTAGGCTTTGATGTTATGCCAACAGCTTTTGAAAAGCGTCATGATATTATTCAAGCTATTAATATGAAGACACCTGAAAATGTTATTAGCTTCTGCCAAGGCATTCAAAAAGGTGCACCAGTAGATAGCTTTGTGACACCAGAGCCATGGGATATGCCAGGATATGATGCGCCAGTTATTATGGCAGCAGGTGCATTTATTCAAGGTGCGTCTATTGAAATGAGTGCTGATGCACCTATTAAACCACCTTATACAGCATTTTTCCAAGGTGGTCTTACCTTTTATCATGCACGACTTGGTGTGATGAAAGCTTTACAAACTATGAAAGATAATGGACATATTCATTTAAGTTAATAGCATAGCTATGGAGGCAACATCTAAAAATAGGACTGCAATTGCAGTCCTATCAGGCTGTAGACAATTACATTGTCTACAGCCATTTTTACTGTTAGACTAG
>NZ_CEVXFV010000041.1:0-35675 GCF_982396655.1 Cellulosilyticum sp.
GCATTTGTGGCATATCTGTGTTATTTCCGCCTTGTGTACCTTCTGGCATTTGTGGTGGGTTTCCACCAGCTTTATTGCCGCCGCCCATGCCTCCCATACTTTCTACTTTGTATAGGTTCCCATCTAAATCACCAAAGTTACGTTCGATGAAACTTTCTTCTAAACTTTCCACTGCTAAATATACACCCCATGGCTCTCCATTAAGTGTAATATTTGCAAAAGCATATCCTGGTGTTGCAATCCCCATTTCTTTGCACATATCGTATGAGATATATTCTTTCATATAAGTTGCATCACCAATCATATTGTTAAGTACGAATTTTTGAAGACCATATATATTTTGATCTTGGTATTCATCTACCTTGATTTTAAAACTATATCTATCAGTAGTATCATCATTAGCTACCATAGTTAATGATGAATTCCCTTTTGCCCTAATCCCTATATTACGATATGTTTCACCGTTAATTGTAATATCTGCTGGGTAGTACTCTTCAGCTGCTGCATTTTCTTTGAGTTCTTCCCAGTTACTCTCATCTATTTGAATATTAATCTGTAATATCTGATTTTGATCAAAGATTTTACTCATATATTCTGGTTGCTGAATCGTTGTTACATCTTGTTTTTCATCCCCAGAGGTCAAATTAAACACTGTGCCTATAACTACTAATACCACCATAAACAACATGGCAAAAGCAGCTAGATGAGGTATATATTTTTCTTTAAGCAAAAACCATCACCCTCTTTTCTCCTTGGCATTTAATTAACTCATGTATTCTCCATTGTAACTTACGAGTACGGCATTTTGTACACCTTGAATACGACTAATTTCATTAATGAATCCTGTTGTCATATCTTTAAGTCTTACTTCTATTGTCATTTCAATACCTGTTTTAGGTGAAACAGTTTTTGATTTAATAACATGTTTTTTAACTGATTTTGTTACTTTTTCTAATACGTCACCTTCTGCAATTTCATTTTCACAGCTTACAACTAAAATATAAGGATTATCCACGCTTTTGTGATTTACAAATAAGATCATAATAAGTCCGATGAATAATGAACCGATTATTGCAAGTGTAATAAGTCCCGCACCAAGAATAATACCTACACTAATTGACCAGAATAAAAAGGCAATATCAATTGGTTCTTTAACTGCACTTCTAAAACGAACGATTGATAACGCACCAACCATACCAAGTGATAATACTACATTTGATGTGATTGCTAAAATGATTAAAGTTGTAATAAGTGTAAGTGCCATAAGGGATACACCGAAAGTTTGTGAATACATCACACCCTTAAATGTTTTCTTATGAACTGCCATAATGAATAAGCCAAGGCAAAATGCAAGGCCTAATGCTACTACCATATCTGTTATTGAAATTGCTGTTAAGTTGCTTAAAAAGCCACTTTTAAATACATCACTAAAATTAATTGTCTGATTCATCTCTATTCCTCCACTTGAATATTTTTATATTGTTTATCCATACATTCTGCATAATGCATATTTAGAAACCGACTGGCTACGTCTCGTATTCGTTTGAATACAATCTTGTATCACTTCTGGTAAAAACTCATCAAATTTTACTTCGAGTACCATCAGCTCATTTGCAATAATCCCCGTTGTAACTACATCTTGATTTAAAAAGTCTGTAGCCCTGATGCCTGTTCTAATCTTTTTATCAAAAGTGATACGTACATTACCTGGCTCATATATGTAAGCCTCTCTCGTATAATCCACAATAGTCTTTGGTTTTAATAATTGATCTTTCATCTTTACGTAAAGCTCATTGAAAAGTTCTTTAGAAGACTCCTTTAAAAATTCTATATCACCTGCTAAAATCTTTTCACATTCCTCAGCTGAAATAGATGCACTCACTTTTAGACAAAGTCCATTAATCTTCGATTTCTTTTCTAACTTAATAAAACCAATTTCATCATTGTAATAACGAATACGGAATTTATCACGATTATTAAGCCCCATTACTTTCTCATTAAGTATTTTGTCACAGTAGTTATCAAAATAAATACTTCTAATTCTGTATTCTCCGTCTCCACCAGCATTTGTATCTAATCTTGCAATATGTTTTAGCTTACTTGTAATCATATAGTAATCAGACATATTGATACAATGCTTCAGCTCATGTCTAAACTTCATTTAAACTCACCTCCTGTGCTTTATTCTAGAAAAACCGGCTATAACTTTGAATTATACATCTTATAAATTGGTTTCTCCTAATGATTTCACGTAACTATAGCATAATTAGTAACTAAACCTTATCAATGTGAAATCTATAAATACAGTGTACAATAGTAACCTTAAATTAATCTTAAAGCTTTAAAATATCTTTAACCTTTTCTTAATCTATATTAAATAAAGAAGAAATAAGGAATTTAAGATTGTTTTAAGATTGTTATCGTAAAATAACTTCTATATAATATTGCTTAAACTAAGTAGTATGAATTGACTTAAAAGGAGACATGTCCTATGAAAATATTAGTTGTAGAAGATGAAATTAGACTTGCTGAAGCCCTTGTACAAATTTTAAATAAAAACAAATATGATGCAGAAAGTGTATATGACGGTGAAACCGGCCTGGACAATGCTTTGACAGGTATTTATGATGTTATTATCTTAGATATTATGTTGCCTAAAATGAATGGTTTAGAAGTCTTGAGTAAACTTCGTGCTGCTAAAATTCAAACTCCAGTTATTTTACTTACAGCTAAAGATGAAGTAGCTGACAAGGTAACAGGCCTTGACCATGGCGCCGATGATTATCTCACCAAACCTTTCGTTACAGATGAACTTCTTGCCCGTATTCGCGCGCTTACAAGACGCCTGGGTGAAATTATTTGTGATGATACCTTACATTTTGCAGATTTAAATCTCAATTTATCTACTTACGAATTAAGTTGTGAAGGTAAATCTATTCGCTTAGGCCTTAAGGAATTTAGAATCCTTGAATTCTTCATCCGCCATGGTCAGCATGTCATCAGCAAAGAAGAACTTTTAGAAAAAGTATGGGGCTATGATTCAGATGCTGAATATAATCATGTAGAAGTTTATATTTCCTTTTTACGCAAAAAACTTCTACATATTCATTCCAATGTAACAATACAAACTGTACGTGGGGTAGGGTATCACTTAGAAGGGGAGGCATAGAATGCTAAAAAAACTTCGTACTAGATTTATAATGATTACTATGACTTTTGTAACCATTATTTTAATCGCTATCTTAACAGGTATTTATTTATTCATGGCACAAGGAGAACGTATACAAGCTTCTGATTTTATGAAAAACGTTGCAAATACAGAAGGCTTTCCTTCTAGGAACATTCCGCCAATGTTTATAAAAAATCATCCACAAAATATGCCTAAAGATACACCAGACTTTATATTCAGTCCTAATCCCTCTTTATATGCTAATAGTTTTATAGTCATTATCAACGAAACCGGCGAAGTTTTACTACGTTACTTTTCTTCTGATTTTAATATTGATGATGAATCAGATGCAGTATTAGACTTTATAAACTTAGCAAAAGCACAAAATACTTCTGAGGGTATTATTAAGATTAACGGGTCGGAAGTACGCTTTTTCATAAAAAATGAACCGCATCGACAAGTCATCGTTTTTACTGACCGTAGTAACGAGATTGCTACTTTGACAAGGCTCTTCTGGGTATGTGTATTTATTGGCTTTCTAAGTCTTCTAGGCTTTTTAGTTATCAGTGTCATTTTATCTAAATGGGCAATCAAACCTATGGAAAAGGCTTGGGCAAAGCAAAAGCAATTCGTGGCTGATGCTTCTCATGAACTCAAAACACCGCTCACTGTCATTGCCACTAATGCTGATGTAGTAATGGCAAATCCTACAGATCAAATTAAAGAACAAGCCAAATGGCTCAATTATATCAAAACCGAAACAGAACGCATGACCAAACTGGTAAATGACCTCCTTTATCTAGCAAAGATGGATGATGAGGAAATTCTAAAGCACAAAATGAATTTTAATCTTAGTGATGCGCTCATGGATATTTGTTTACCCTTTGAATGTGTCGTCTTTGAGTCTAATAAAACCTTTAATATGAATATTGCCCCAGATATTAACTATTACGGTGATGAAGGTAGAATTAAACAATTAGGTGTCATTCTACTTGATAATGCTATTAAGCACACTAATCAAAATGGTACTATCGATTTTAATGTTTCATTAGATAGCAATAAGAATAAAATTTTACTTTCGGTTACTAATACGGGTCCTGGCATTCCAGAAGAACATCATGAGAGAATCTTTGAAAGGTTTTACCGCGTAGATAAATCCCGCGCCAGAGAAACAGGTGGCTACGGCCTTGGACTAGCTATTGCTAAAACCATTGTTACACAGCACAATGGTACAATTCATGTAACAAGTTCCTTAGAAGGTCCAACAACCTTCTCTGTGTCCTTACCTTATAAACACAATAAACACAAATGGCAGTCTCCTAATATATGGCTCTTTTTCTAGCAAGTATATCACTTAACTTTATTAAAATATTCTATAGATAGCAAAGTACAAGAAGCTGTTGTAAAACTAGCCTACTAGTTTTACAACAGCTTCTTGTATCTATTTCTCTTATCTCTTCTTAGTAAAATGCTACCTATCTATCTCTCTTTATTCTTGTATATTGATTGGAATAACTAATGTAAAAGTAGTCCCTTCTCCATAAGTAGAAACAAGTGATACCTTAATTCCTAGTCCATAAGCTATAGATTTTAGTAAACTAAGACCTATACCGCTACCTTCTTTGCCACTTGCTCTTACTTCGCTGCTTCTAAAGAATCTATCAAAAATGCGACCTTGTTCTTCCTTTTTAATACCAATTCCAGTATCCTCAATTTCCAATTTAATGTTCTTATCTTTCTTAGTGGCAGTTATTGTAATTTGATCACCACACTCTGTATATTTCAAGGCATTTTCTAACAAAATGACAATACACCGTTTAACCTTACTCTTATCCCAACTTACTTGTATGTCTTCATCTAACAACCTCACCTTTAATTCCTTTTCCTGCATCTCCGCAAAGTCTATATAAAACTCACCAATTTCTGTTATAAATTCATTGACACTAAAGCTAGCAAGTTCTAATTTCATCCCCATATCTTCTTTAGACATAAGTAATAAATCACTATTTAATTTCTCAAGTCCTCTGATTTCTTTCATTATAATAGAAAGTTCCTCATAGTGAGCTTCTAGTTTATCTCCTCTATTTCTCACTAAAAGCTCTAATCGTCCTTTGATAATGGCTAGCGGTGTACGCATTTCATGAGAAGCATCTTGAACAAAGGCAAGCTGCTTATTATATACAACTTTTAGCGGCTTTAATACGACTACTGATAAATAAGATGACAGTATTATTGCAATAACTATTAATATTAAGAAGCTAACACCTAATGTCCTCTCTAATGCCGTTACAGATGCAATCTCTTGATCTACATTCATCAATAGCTGTACCAGTAATCCTTGCTTATTAAACTGTACCGCACGATAAGTATATCCGCCATCTTCTAAGGTAAAAATCTGATCTTTAGGCGCTTTTTGAAAATTAGGATATATGTCTTCGCCCTGATATTCATGAGGACTTTGATCAACTAATTTACCATCTAACCATACGAAGCTTATAAGATTCGTTGTAAGCGGTGCTGGCATAACCACCTCTGCCATTTGTTCCCCTTTATATTTAATAATACCCGGATCATGAATCACACGATTACGCTGCGTCTGAATCTGTTGGTCGACATTCTTAAAAACTCGGCCTTTATAAAGCTGCGCTGTAATTAAGGCAAAAATCAAGAGTGCCACCATGACTATACTCACGCTAGCTACAATAATATTTTTCTTCGTCCTTTTAAATATATCTCTTTTCTTCATTAGTTTTTCGTACCCTCTTCTAAGATATAACCCATGCCCCTTTTGGTTACAAAATATTTACCATAACCATACGGACTTAATTTTTTTCGTAAATGACTCATATAAACTTCCACAATTTCCGTAGAAGCATCACTATCATATCCACAGATACGTTCAAAAATCTGTTCCTTAAAAAGTAAAATGCCTTGGTTAAGCATAAAGTACTCTAATAAGTTATATAATCGCTCATTTAAATCTACCTTTTCTCCTTCTATAGTCACAGCTTTCTTACTGATATCCATGTGCAAATCTTTAAAAACTAAAGTATTATCCCCTACCATCTTACCCATACTTTTTAAAATAATTTTCATACGCGCTTTAAGTTCTTCCATAAAGAAAGGCTTGGTTAAGTAATCTTGTGCCCCTAAGTCAAAAGCTCTTAATTTATCCCCTAAATCTTCTTTAGCTGTTAGCATCAGTACCCCTACATTAATCGCTTTCTTCTTAATATGTCCTAGAACACTCATTCCATCAAGACCTGGTAACATCAAGTCTAAAATGACTAAATCATAAGTATATGCATCTAAATATAAAATGGCATCTTCACCACTAAAAACAGGCTGCACCTCGAATTCATCTTCGAGATACAACCTTACATTTTCATTAATTTCTTTGTTATCTTCTACAAGTAATACTTTTATCACGTTTATGCCTCCTACTTTACTGTGTTAATAGACTTATATACATATAATACTGCATCTATATCATGTGTTTCTACATATTGTTCAATCGACATATCTGAGTAATATCTTAAGTCTAGCATACATACTTCTCCCACCATTGTAGATAAGAAGGCTGTATAAGGTAATGCATATGAGTCTTTTACTACAAGTACCTTATAATCATTATCTGCACTGTGATTTTGAATCACAACCTCTGGATAATCGGCACCAAAGTATGACGCATAGCGGTTTGTGAAGACATCCTTTTCTTCTAATAAACTTTTATCAATGATTGCTTCTTCAAAGCTTCCCTCTCTCACACGGCTCCCATCGCTTTTATTAATCGTTACCGTGTAATTAGTCTCAAAGTTTGGTGTAATAAGGGTAAAGTCGTCTATACCCCCAAAATATTTTCCAACACGTCTACCTTGTGAACCTAAAAAGCTTTGTTCAAAGAAACGCTGACGATATGAACTCATACTCGTATATGTTCCTTCTGGGTCTAAATCTATGCCATACCCTTCTTTTAAAGTCTCTACAGTTTTACCAACTGCCCAAAAAGCTGTCTCTGTACGCCAATGATGATCCGTATTATAAAAAAGTGAACTTTTATCCAAATGATCTTCTTCTACAGCATCTCTTAAATCCAGCACATCAACGCCGCCTGCTTCTAACAGACCCTTGAATTTATCTGTGTTACTATTTGAGTAATCCGTAATAGCTGCTGGGAACTCAGTAAAGCCCTCCGTATATTTAAGAGGCGCTTGTACATATAAAAGCGGAATATCTTTCGCACCCAAAGTTTCATTTAAACTCACAATCGCTTCTGCTGCCTTGCTATCATCACGTTCATTGGCAATGAACTGCAAGTCGCCATTGTTGTCCTTCACAATATTATATGCCGTATCCGCATCTCTAATAAAAGTATTTCCAAAGGTACTTGCTGTTAAACCATATAGGTTAATAAACTGATTCTTAGCAAACAAATTGCTTGCAACCCCATTCTCAATACCGCTAATAGTTCCTGTTAAAAGCCCGCTTATACCTCCCCCTGTATAACCAGCTTTAGCTCCTGATACTGTAGCCTTTGCAATTTCTTTTGCCCCTGTACAAAGCGTGAGGCTCCCTCCACCTATTAACAATGTACAAAACAGGCCAATTCCTAACCTATTCATATTAAGCTTCTTCATAATCTCTTCTCCTTAGAAATTGAAATAAATAAATGGATTATAAGTGCCTTTCACTAAATATGAAATTGCCACTAAAAACATACATCCTAATACTGCTATATTTACGCCTTGTAAGGCTACACTTACTTTACTATTTGCTGCCTCGTAAAGTTTTTTGTACCATTTGATAAGAGGCATGCATGCAACCATTCCTACTATATAAAGAATGAAATTATCCTTTAAATATAGATCTGCTAAACTTCCCATCATGATATCACTACCCATACCAATCATAGCCTTCATATAGTTAATGGCACCAGACAAGCTATCTGCTTTAAAGATTACCCAGCTAATAAGTACTAAAATCAAAGTATAAATATGGCCAATCACCTTGCTTTTTTCCATAAATTTACCTAGGCTTGTAAACTTCTCAATTACTAAAATCACACCAAAGTATACGCCCCACACAATAAATGTCCAATTGGCACCATGCCAAATACCTGTTAGCAGCCAAACAACAAATATATTTCTAAACATCTTAAGTTTCGTTGTACGGCTTCCTCCTAATGGGATATACACATAATCCCTAAACCAAGAACCTAATGAAATATGCCATCTACGCCAGAAATCCGAAACAGATTTCGCACTATATGGGGCATTAAAGTTCTCTGTAAAATGGAATCCAAACATCTTTCCAAGTCCAATAGCCATATCTGAATATCCTGCAAAATCAAAGAAAATCTGAAGCATATAAGCTATAGCCCCCATCCAAGCAAATCCTATTGATAAGGAATCTACCGGTAAGCTATATGCCTTATCTGCAATTAAAGCAAACTGATTGGCTAGAATAACCTTCTTTGCCATTCCTATAATAAATCTAGCAATTCCTTCTACAAAATCTTTTTCATTTTCAGTTCTATGTTCAATTTCCTTTGCCACTGTCTCATAACGTACAATCGGCCCCGCTATAAGTTGAGGGAAAAACGAAATATAAAGTCCTACATCTAAAGGGTTTTTAAGTACCTTTCCATGCCCCCTATACACATCTACTACATAAGAAATACCCTGGAATGTAAAGAATGAAATCCCTATCGGCAACGTAATACTTGGTACATCTAAACTTAATCCTAATAGTCCATTTAAATTGCTTACAATGAAACCTGCATACTTAAAAATGCCTAAAATTCCAAGATTAAATACAAGCATTCCTGTAAATACCCATCTCATCTTATCTTTTTCATTCCTATATTGATCGGCTAAAAGGCCAAATCCATAATTTGCACCTATGCATAACATCATCACAAGTACAAATATCGGTTCTCCCCAAGCATAAAAAATTAAGCTTGCTATTAATAATAAAATATTTCTATGCTTTGTACTTTCTGCAGAACTAAATTTCTTTATTACTGCAAAGTACAGCACTAATAATGTTGGTAAAAATATAAAAAGAAAAAATGTGCTTGAAAATAACATCGCTAACTCCTCTTCTTGGCACGCTTTCGGTGCTTTGTCTTTTCTTGCACTTAATATATCTAATTAACCTTAACGTTATCTTAATCATTAAGATAAACTTGTTTTCTACATATTTTTACTACATTTCAACAAATCTTTAACTAACTTCTTCTAACCTACTCTATCTAATTGATTTTTCCTTTTATTTCTTCATAATAAAGAAAGTGACTATATGTAATAGCTCAAATTATTTTGATAATGTAATGGAGGTTTTTTATGTTAGAGCGACCTATATTATTTAAAAAGATTGGTATTCGAAAAGATATCCTTAGACTTGTTATTCCTATTCTTATAGAACAAATCCTGATTAATTCCATGGGACTTATAAACACAATGATGGCTTCTAGACTGAAGGGAGATGAAGGGGCTAACGTAGTGGCGGCAATCTCGATGATTGATTCTATTAGCAACTTACTCATCGCTTTCTTCTCAGCTTTAGCCATTGGTGGAACTGTTGTTGTGGCACAACACGTAGGACGTGGTGACTTATCTAAGGCAAATGAAGGGGCTAAGCAAGCACTCTTCTCTGGACTTAGCATCTCACTACTTGTTACTGTTATATTATTCATCTTCAAAACGCCTTTTTTATCTAAACTTTATGGTGATGTGGAACCCATTATATTAAACTATGGCATTTCATATTTAAGCATCGTAGGTTTAAGCTTCCCTCTACTCGCCTCAATTCTTATTGGAAATGGCATTTTACGTGGTGCAGGCAATACTTCTACCTCCGCTTCTGTAAATATTCTAATGAATATTTGTAATATTTCATTTACTTATTATTTCCTATATATTGCCAAATTAGGAATTTTAGGTGCTGCCTTAGGGATCACTTTAGCACGACTTGTAGGTGCAATATATGTATTATTCGTTTTAGCTAAAGGGAAGCAAGATTTACATATTGAAAATTACTTTTACTTTAAGCCTAACTTGCCCCTGCTTAAACAAATATTTTATGTAGGTATACCTGCTAGTGTGGAATCGCTTGTTTTTCACGCTGGTAAACTTTTGACGCAAACCTTCATCGGACAAATGGGGACTGTATCTATGCTTTCAAATTCTATTGCCAACTCCATTACCAATATGCTTAATATTCCTGGTAACTCACTCTCAACTGCAGCTACTACAGTAGTAGGTCAGAGCATCGGGCGTGGCAATACGGATGAAGCTAAACAAGATTTACTTTATATGACCCGCCTTGCCCTTGTTTGTCTTGTTGCCTTAGCCTTACTAACATTACCATTTCTACGTGTACTGGTTTCACTCTTTACTAATAATCCTGAAGCCTTAGCTTATACTACACAAATTCTAAAACTTAATGCACTTGCAATTCCACTTTGGGCATTTTCTTTCGTACTTCCTGCGGGTCTTAAGGGAGCTGGAGATGGAACTTATACAATGATGACCTCTATGTTTGGCATGTGGGCATTTCGTGTAGGGCTTGGCTATGTGTTAGGTATCACCTTTAAAATCGGTGTAGCAGGTATCTTCATTGCCATGTATATTGATTGGGGTGTACGCGGTTTCTTATATTATCTTCGTTTTAAAGGAAGCAAATGGCTTAAACACAATTTTACTTAATATAAAAGGAGGTGCATTTCGCGCACCTCCTTTTGTGTACTAGATATAATTTTAATAGATAATAACTTTAAGCTGCTATTTGCAGCTCTTCTAATAGAGTATTAAGCATTTTCACTTTTGCCAAGTCAAAACGAGCGAATGTAGTTTTTGCGTCCTCTACATTGTTGTATACTTTCCAGTAGCTACATAATAAACACTCTTTGTTTGGACAAAGCATATAATCCTTTACATCTTTTATGTGAATACCTAAAAAGATGCCTAATTCATGTGGGCAATGTTCAACTTCATAACGCTTTTGCAAGCATATTATTGCCTTTTCAACACTACTCGTTTCGTAACCAAATGGCTCTAGAAACGCTTTTATTTCTTGATTTTGCAACAATTCTTCTATGAGGCACCTACGATAGAATAATAAAATAATGGACCTTGATGAACTTCTCAAAATTGCACTTTTGATTCCTAATTCTTCTTCGATATATTGGCTATAAATTGGCCAATCTGCCTCATACTTCTCCCTAGATAGATTAATAGTCATGCCAGGCTTAAATCCCATAATAACTGGTGCTAATTGATATTTAAGTGAGTATTTTAAGTATGTCTTATCATCTAGTCCTTTTATTTTATTATAAAAAATAAGCCTTTTATCCTTCATGTCTATCTTTCCACCTTCTTTATAAATTTACTGATTTTATGATACAGCCTTATTTATATTCATATAGTATTATTTATTCATTGTCATTTTATACTGCAAACTCTTTATAAACTTACTAAGTTCTTACCGTATACTGTACAAATTTCTTCATCTTGTCCTTTTGTGAATTCATTGATAATTAATGGTTCACAAACAATCGTTGCACCTGCAGCTCTCATTTGCTCTGACCAATTTTCCATCCACTCACCACTTCCCCAGCCATATGAACCAAATAAAGCAACGCGTTTACCTTGCATATGAGGAAGTAATGCTTCTACGAATGGTAACATCTCATCTTCCTCTAACTCCTCTGCACCCATAGCTGGGCATCCTAATACAATAAGGTTTGCTTCTAACATTTCTTCTACACCTATATTTGATACATGTGATGTATGTACTTCGCTGCCTCCTGCTACAATTCCTTCGGCAATATATGTTGCCATGTTTTCTGTGTTGCCAGTACCTGACCAATATGCGATTTGAATCATTTTAATTTCCTCCGTTTTTATCTTTAATGTATGCTCATTATAACTCCATTCTTTTTGAGAGTCAATATCATTTATTATTTTTTCTCATTTTCTTTTTTTATAAAAAAATCCCTATGGTAATAAGCACATCTCGCTACTACCATAGGGATTTTATAAATATATTTCTAATAAGGTGGAAATCAATCTAAATTACATTTTAGGGCTCCATGCCTGCTGCTAATACACCATCGTAGTATACTGCGATGCCATTATTATATGAGAAGTCATCTGTTTGGTCATAATTCGTCCAATCTGCTTTTGTAAGGCGTCCTTGGAATACTAGTTTAGCACCTTGTGTCATAGATGTTGCATCATTAAATTTAATAGATAAATAGTAATCACCATTACCTAAAGATACAACTTCACTATTTACTGCACTTGTTAATGTTACATACCATGGTTCTGTATTTAATTGAATTGCACTATGATCACACCATAATGTTTGTTCTGGTGCATCTGCTTCTGTGAAGTAATAGCGCATTTCGAGCTTATCTAAATCCATTGCTTCGCCATTATTGGTTACTTCAAGACCAATGCCAATACTATTCGTAGAAGCACTACCCTTTGTTTGTGAAATAGTAAGATCTCTATCTTCTCTTTCTTTGATTGGTAACTTCACTGTTACTTCTTTTTGTGCCTCAGCTTTTTCTCCATCTGCACTTGTAGCTACAACCTTAACAACATATGTTTTAAGACCATCTGCATTGGTTGTTTCATCATTAATTGTCCAATCTACACTTTCACCTTTTCCAATAGATACGCCATCTACAAAGAATTCTACAGTATAATCTGTTTCAGCATGAGCAACTTCCGCACCAAGTGTTACTGTAGCACCTTCTGTCGCATCAATAATATCTGTGATTTCATCTGTAAGTTTTACTGTCATAGCTTCTTTGACTGGTAATTTAACCTTGATATTTACGGCGTCTGAAGTTGTTACTCTGCCTGCTGCTGTTGTCACTTTAGCGACAACTTTATAATTTTCAATGCCATCTGCATTTGTTGTTTTACCAGATGGTGTCCAGCTTACAGTTTCTCCTGTTCCTACGCTTTCACCATTTACAAAGAATTCTACAGTATAATCTTCTGCATTTTCTACTGTTGCTGAAAGTTCAATAGGTGTGTAGCTTTCACTACAATCAAATACTGTTCCTTCTTCTGGTGTTGTAACAGTTACTTTCGTCTGTTCACCTACAATAACAGATGCATCAAATAAATATTCTGGAAGTTCATCTCTTGTAAGAACATATTCATGATCATAATATTTCTTAAGCATTTCTTTGCTTGTATAGGCTTCAGTATAATCTGTTGAACCTACCCAAGGTACTACGAATTCACCACCCCAAGTACAGTTCCAAAGCCATGGCACACCGTCACCTACTAAAATGTCTGGATCCATTAATACACCATTTTCAGATAATGTAATCATCTTATCTGTACTTGTTGTATAACCCATAGCTTTTATAAAGCCATTTGCTTGAGAATCATAGTCTTGTTTAGCTGCGTAAATATCTTCACCAATGATATCTACATATTCATCACCAGGATACCATTCTGCATCTTGAGCATTCCATACCCAAATCAAGTTATTGATACCATGATAATTGGTTAAACGATCATACATAAGTTTCCAAAGTTCTTTATATGGTTCTGGACCTTTTGCACCCCACCAGAACCAGCCGCCTGATGCTTCATGAAGTGGTCTCCAAAGAATTGGTACACCTGCATCTTGAAGTTTCTTAAGCTGTACAGCTATAGCATCAATATCTCTAATAAGTGTTGTATATTCTTCTGAAGTATGATCATTCATAGCAACACTTAAATCATATGTTGTATGCTCTGTATAGAATGTTCCCCATTTATTAGCATCAGTTGCACCACCTATTGGTGAAGCCCAGTGCCAACAAAATGTTGAAATACCGCCATCTTTCCAGTATTCAATAGCCTTTTCTGTATCTTGTCCTGGATTACATCCAAGTGCTACACGGCTTGGTGAGTAATCACTAAAGTCAAGACCGATAATAGCTGGGTATTTACCCGTTTCTTTATAAATAGCATCAATCTCTGTATATTTTGTAGTATAAGCAAATTGACCTGATAAAATATTTTTACCATAAATACTTGTAAGGTAGGTCATTAACTTCTGTGTTTCTGCTGTCGCATTAGGATTGATAAGTTTATCTGAGACATTTGTATTAACTTCTAATGCACTTGCTGGACTTACAGTAATATAGTCAAACAAGGTCCATCCCCAACATCTTGAAATACGGATTTTATTTTCACCTGCTTGTAATTTAATAACACCTGCATTAACTTCTGCAAATTCTGTACTAGGCTCAAAAATGGCATTGAAAGATTGACCACCATTTACAGTAACTGTTTCTTGTTTGTACCCATAAGGTGCACAGAAACATATTCCTAAGTTATAACGTCCTGCTGTTGGTACATTTACTGTAAACTCAATATATGCATCTGATGCATCCATTCCTGCAACATAACCTGTTCCAGAATAACCTGATACACTATTATCTGCTAATGTAACATTATGTAATGTAGCTGATTCTGCTTCATATTTTGTACTATCTGTTGTAGCTGCACTAAGTGGGCTAATGGCAGCTGCACTTAAGCTTAATACGGCTACAAGTAATTTTGAAAGCATTCTCTTATTCATACTATTCTCCTCTCTCCTATTTCAATATTTACGAACATAGATTTCACTATATTAGCTAAAATCTTTTTTGAATATATTAAAAAATTATGTACTTTTAATATACCTTTATTATAATAGACTTTATTATTTTTAAAATATGCCTAACCTAAGATGTTATCTTTTGTAACACAATATGCTTTATATCTTTTACTTTATCCGTACTTAAAAAAACTAGGATGTAACCTAAATCACACCCTAGCTCTCCTTAACTCTGCGTTTTTAACTTATGATTTTTCACTTCTCAGCCCTTAGCCTTCACATTTATTGCCTCATAACTTCGCTCAAGTATCCCATTCAAAAATGCCAATAAAATGCCATAATTAGTAATAGCTACATCTGCCTCTTCACAAATGCGTATACGATTGCATACTGTTTTTCTCGTAAGCATACAACCTCCGCAATGAATGACTATGTCATAGTCCGACAAATTTCCTGGGAAATCTTGACCTGCTATAAAAGTATACTTGAGCTCACCACCTACATATTTATTTAAGAGCCTTGGTATTTTAATACGGCCAATATCTTCATGAGATACATTATGTGTACAACCTTCTAATATTAATACTCTAGCACCTGGCTTTAATATTTTTACTTTTTCAATACCTTTCATAAATACATCTAAATCACCTTTTTGCCTAGACATTAAAAGTGAAAAACCTGTAAGCTTAATAGATTCAGGAACAATCTTACTTACTGTAGCAAATGCCTGTGAATCTGTGATGACCAAATCTACATCCTTAATCTCCGTTAATGCTTCTGCAAGTTCTGTATCTCTGACAACATAAGATTTAATCCCATGATCTAAGCAGTCTCTAATGCATTGCACTTGTGGTAATATAATGCGCCCCTTAGGTGCCTCACTATCTATTGGAACAACTAATATTACCTTTGCACCATAAGGTAATAAATCGCCTACTAAAGGTCTCTCCTCTTCTTCCTCTTGAATCTTCTTAATAAGTATTTCTTTAAGGTGTTCTATCCCAATGTCTGCCTTTACTGAAGTTAAAATTGCATCCTTAAACTTTTCCTTCAGCTTAATTTGTTCTACTTTATTTACCTTATCAACCTGGCTAATAACTAGGATAAAAGGAATAGCATATTTCTTAAAATTTAGCTTAAAAGTATTAAAAGCCTCTATATCTATATCATCAGCTGCCATAACATAAATAGCTATATCGGTACGCATAAGCATATCCATTGTCTTTTTTAATCTTAATTTTCCAAGTGCAGTTTCATCTTGTACGCCTGCTGTATCAATCCAGACTACAGGCCCCACTGGTATAAGTTCCATGGCCTTTATAACCGGGTCTGTCGTTGTGCCTTCTTGCTCTGATACAATTGCCACCTCTTGACCTGTTAAACGATTAAGCAGTGATGACTTACCTGAATTAGTTTTACCATAAAACGCAATATGTTTACGATTTGCATTAGGTACTGTCTGCATAATATATCTCCTCTCATGATTCTACTATTTTATCTATCTCTACTTTCTCTTATTCTATTTCCTTCTTAGCAATAGCTGTTTTCACCGTCACACCTTGAATTTTACCTAATTTCCCCGTCAAACTATTAATCTCATCTAAACTTCCTGTCACCACAATAGATATGACTGAAATTTCTTCATCTAAAGGAATTCCCATTCTTCCTTTTGTATTTCCCCTAAAACTTGCTACCACCTCATTAAACTGTAGTTGACACTCTTTAGGATTTTCTAAAATAGCACTAATTACTGCAATTCTATTCATCTTACTCTCCTTCTGTCTTCTGATTGTATCATCTAGTTTGAGTCTATCCGCATCTTCATTTCCCTACCAATACAAAAAGAGCCATGTCATCTGACACAGCTCTTTGCAGTAGGCGTAAAACAATGTTCATAACCTCTTTCAGATCAGATAACTCTTTTCTGTTAGATATATGTATAGATTTCACATTTATAAATTTCAGTTATTCATAGCTTTAAGTAATGTGAAATCATTGGAAGAAAACAATTTACGTACATGTATATTTCAGGTTTTTAGCTAGTTTCTCTGTACCTTGATGATTGCTTTTATTATAAATCTTAACACCTAATTAATCAAACTTTTTCCAATTTTAATACACAATCTAGCTTCCCTACTCTATAAAAAAAAAGACAGAGTATATATAATTTAAAATTATACTCTCTGTCTCTTTATTCTAAGTGTAATATACCATATCTCATTTTTCTTTTACTATATTTCTAAAAGTCTATCGATAGTCTCTTCAGCTTGCTCATCAGATAAGCTTTGAATGCTTGCAAATTCATCTACTAAAAACCTTTTTGCTTGGCTAAGAATCGTTCGCTCACTATTATTTAAAGCCTTTATCTTTTCCATACATGTTAAGTCTCTAACAACCTCTCCACATTCTAAAAAGGAACCAGAAGAAAGCTTTTCTTGATTTTGTTTAATTCTTTTCTTAATATCCATAGAGTGATCAACTTGAACTTCTTTATTCTTTAAAATCATCTCTACCTCTTTTACTGCTTCTACATTATTAAGTGCTCTAAACCCTGATGTCTCAATACGATCTACAGGAATCATCATCGTTAGCTCTGGTGATTTCATGTGTACAATCATATACTCATTTGATTCATTTAGCATTGTTCTTGTTTCAATTCCTTCTACAGTTCCTATACCCCTCTTAGGGCAAAAAACAACTTCTCCAACTTTAAACATCTTATCACCTCCATGAATTTTTTATAAAAAACAGGCAGAACTTCTGTCCTGCCTGTTTAGTCTTAACTATGCTCTTGTAACGTTTGCTGCTTGTTCTCCACGAGCACCTGTTGTAATTTCGAAGTTTACTTGTTGTCCTTCTTCAAGTGATTTGTATCCATCACCTTGAATAGCTGAGAAATGTACGAATACATCATCTCCACTTTCTCTTTGAATAAAACCAAAACCTTTTTCTGCGTTAAACCATTTAACTGTACCTGTCATTTTACGGTACCTCCTAATGTGAATTTTTTGTAACCATATCATAAATAAAAAATTCACGTACAGTTACAAATTACATAGACCCTATATAATCTCTAATTGCACGTGAAATCAATAAGTATCAACTGTATACATTTATTATTGTACTCCTTTTTTCTCGCTTCGTCAAATGTATATCTTTTACAATTTCAAAAACCTTACTAATTATCCTTTTATATATAAAAATTTATATATAAAAAATAACTTTTAGTGCTTCTTCAAACATGCAATAATTCATGTATATTTCTCTCCTTGTCAACTTATACTAACTTTAATTATTAATCACATAAAGGAGAACCAGAATGAAATCTAAAAAATACTTACTTTCCACCTTATTCTTTATGCTACTTACTATAGGGGTTACTGTCTTTGCAGGCTCCTTCGGTAAAACAATCCGTGTCAAACTTACTGAATCCTATAACTTTCTATTAAACAATAAGCAAATATTACAAGATAAACCAGCTATCTTCTATAACAATATCCTCTATGTACCTGCTAAAGACTTCGCAAAAGAATTGGGCTATACCGTTGAATATGATAATAGTACTGCTGTCATTACACAGACACCTAATCCTACTTCTAAACCACTGCCTAAACCTACTCCAGAAACATCACCTACACCTGAACTTTCTTCAGTAACGGGTACTATCTCAGCCATAGACTTTGCATCTAAACGTTTAGTCATACAGCCTGATGGCAAACCTAAATCTGAAGCAAATCAAGTCATTGTATTTGCCAATGATGCCACAAAAATTATTAGTGGTGAAACTAATGAGCTGCTAACTTTTGAAGATCTTGATACTAACCTTAGGGTTACTGCTACCTATCAAACACTCTCCACCAAGTCCATTCCTCCTCAAACAAGAAATATCGCTCAGACTATCACGATATTAACTCCTGCTCAAACACTTAAGCCTCAGCCTCGTTAACTATCTATCCCAAAAAGGTCGACCAATAAATTTGGTCGACCTTTTTTGCTAAATTTATTGTCAAAAAAAGTCCCTATATGTCACCAATTTCAGATACAAGCCATATAATGTAGTGTAGCTGAGATATTCAATATTTCCTGCTAACATTATTCTTAAGGAGCTGTAGTTATGGGATATTCAAAATCACGTTCTTCACAAAATCATTCACATCACTCAAGAAAACATTTCTCTGATAGTTCAAGCAATTCATCTTATGGTAATTCTTCTAGTGACTCTTCTAATGACAATTCTAATAGTTCATCTTATAGTGGCTATTATAACTGTTCTTCTTGTGATAGCTTAGGTAACTCTTCTTGCAGAAGCTGTTCTAACTGTTCTTCTTGCAATAGTTCTAATGATAGTTCAGACAACTCTTCTAACAGTAGTAACTCTCGCAGAAATTCTAGTCGCTCTAATAGCTCTAGTAATTCATCTAACAATCGTAAATCTCGCCGTTCTCACTGTAAATCTAACAGATGTAACAACTCTAATAACACTAGTAATTCTAGCAACTCTGACAACTCTAATAGTTCATCTTACAATGGTAGATCTCGTTGTTCTCACTGTAAATCTAATAGACGTAACAACTCTAATAATACTAGCAATTCTAGTAACTCTGATAACTCTAATAACTCATCTTACAATAGTAGATCTCGTTGTTCTCATCATAAATCTAGCAACGGTTCTAATAATTCATCTTCTAACAGTAAATCTAGCAGCTCTAGCAATAGTTCTTCAAAGAAGCATTCTCACAATAACTCATCTAAGAAATGGTACTGCTAATCCTGCATTAAGCAGATGTTATTGATATGGATAGGTATTATAGACCTGGTACCCATATTAAACAATTCACTATCATAAAAATGCTTGGTCAAGGTCGCTATGGTATAGCTTATTTAGCTGAAGATAGCATAGGAAAAAAATATGTTATTAAACAGTTAAAGCAGGAAATGCTCCCCACTACAAGATCTAAGTTATTTTATGAACAAGAAATCCTTTCAAGTCTTCACTCTCCTAGTTTTCCTAAATTTATGGGTACCTTTAAAAACCGAGATGCAGAAGGCTATATATTAGAATATATGAGCGGAAAAACATTTGATACTATTGTAAAGCGAGACCGTTATGAGTTCTCTAAAACTGAGATTTACAGAATTGCGAGTCAGCTCCTTCAAATTATAGAGTATTTACAAGCCTCTCATATCGTTCATCGAGATATACGGCTTCCCAATGTCATCTTACGTAAGACTAAAGATTTAGCACTTATAGACTTTGGTTTAGCTAGATATATCGATAACAACAAATATACTTGTGAAGAAGATTATTGGTTTTTAGGTGATTTTCTAATTCGTTTGTATTACACTGCTTATTATACAGGAGATAATCGTGTTCCACTTCCTTGGTATCGGGAGTTGTCTCTAACACGAAATGAAGAACATTTTCTAAAAAAATTATTAGGTATTGGTCGTAGCTTTAGAACTATTGAAGAGATTAAATATGAACTTAATGAACTTAAATTCTCGACCTACTCTCCAACTAGCTATATGACTTTTCTATAGCTAGTTGATTCTAGCCTTATCTATCCCAGCAAATTTAATCTAGGTGGTGTATATGGCACAAAACTCATGTAGTATATTAGATATTCATAAAGGCAGCTTTACTGCAAATCTATATACTGTTACTCACTTTAGGATGATTGGTTTGATAGATGTAAATATTCGTTACTCTTATGGGGTGGAAAGGGTTACATTAGGTTTTTATAGTTCTTCCGGTACCAATAACGGTAAAATCAAAGGTCTTTGGTACCCTATTGTAGGTATAAAAATTAGATCTGGCCCTTTCACAGAGTTTACAGATTATATCAATTCCGTTTTAACACGCACAACTTCACACGGCTCTGCACATAGGGGATGGCTTGCAAAATCATTATTTTTCTTTAATACTTCTCCTAGCAGTTCCAAATTGGATGGATTTTCCACCGGTAAGTACTATGCGCCACTTTTAAAAATTGGTAAAACGCTTAGATACTGGTATGATATGGGTGAATTCCGTAATCTTCAAACTCTGGATCCAGCTTACCTTAATAATGCACTCTTATCTACAAGTATTTATCCAGGTAATACCCATTCACAAAGAGAAAACTACGAAAACTTTATTCATGACATTTTTCATGCTTAACTTTAATATGCCATTAACTTATTAGCTAAAAAAATATCCTCAAGAACTTAGAGCATTTCTTCTTCTCTATTCTTGAGGGTATTTTTTATCTAGATAAATCCTGTGTCACACGCATAAGATCTTCTCTTATATTAAGCTTTTGTGGACATTTTGTTTCACATTTACCACACTTAATACATAAATCGGCTTGTTTATTCTTAGCGACTATATTGTTTTCCCACTCCCAGCGCACAACTTCATAGTTATCATAAATATGATAATTATTCCATACTGCAAAATTATGCGGAATATCTACCCCTGCTGGACATGGCATGCAATATTTACATCCTGTACAACCATTTTGCACTCTTGCCTTAAGCATTTTATCTACTTCAGCAATCTGTTCTATTTCTACTTTACTCATCGGTTTATAATTACAAAATGTATGTAGATTATCTTCCACTTGTTCCCAAGTAGACATACCACTTAAAATCACCTTCACATTATCATGACTTGCTACCCAGCGCATCCCAAAAGAAGCAATACTTGCCTCATTATCTATCTTTTTAAAAATGGCTGTTATATCCTCTGAGAATTGTGTAAGTCTCCCTCCTTTAAGTGGCTCCATAATAACCATTGGTACGCCTAACTTCTTAGCTAGTTCATATCCTTTCTCTCCTGCTTGTTCCTGTGTGTCTACATAATTTAACTGAATCTGGCAAAAGTCCCATGGACGATAAGTAATAATTTTTTCAAATGCCTCATATTCATCATGAAATGAAAAACCAAAGTACTTAATTTTCCCTTCTTTTTGAAGTGCTTCACAATATGCGATGATGCCAAGCTCTACCATTTTGTCAAATCGTTCACCATTCATGGCATGTAGCAAGTAAAAATCAATATATTCCTTATTTAAACGCTGCAGTTGCTCTTCAAAAATTCTTTTAGCATCGTCTACACTATTAACTAACCATACCGGAAGCTTAGTTGCTAAATAATAACTTTCTCTTGGATATTTGCTAAGTACCTTGCCTACAAAAGGTTCACTTTCTCCATTGTGATAAGGATATGCTGTATCAATGTAATTCACACCTTTAGATATGGCAAGATCTATCATCTTTTCAGCTTCTACTTTATCAATTTTACCATTCTTCATAGGAAATCGCATACATCCAAAACCAAGTAACGATGTTTCAATTCCTAAATTTTCAAGTCTTCTCTTTTCCATTTTCTATCTCCTCCATTATCTTCTCATCTATTACTTACCTTCTTTCTCTTTTATCATAATTCATCTTGCAAAAATACAAAAGACTACTTTATCATTTTTCTAAATAAAGTAGTCTTTTACATATTGTTATTTATTTTTAATGTTCAATAACTCCTGATTCCCCCAGTTTCTTAGAAAACCTATGAAGAATTGCATTGGCTTTTTTCTTTAATAATACACCTAGACATATAAATACTACGAAGAATATACACAAGGTTACGATATCTTTTATCAGTGTCTCATAATAAACGCCTGCAATAGCTTCTCTCATGGCACTGATACCATATGTGAATGGTAAGAACTCATGAATCTTTTGGAAAAATACAGGTGTTACTTGAATAGGGAATGTCCCACCAGAACCTGCAAGCTGTAATACTAATAGGACCACCCCTATAGCCTTACCAACATTGCCAAATAAAGAAACTAGCGTATAAACAATTGCCATAAATATTGCACTGTACATCATAGCAAGGCACACGAATAATACAGGCTGTTTCACTTCTACGCCTAATACTACAATGTCACCTAATGCTGCTATGAAACCTTGTAGCATAGCACATGTCGCAAACAATAAATATTTACCAAAATACTCTTCAACCGGTGTACATTTAAAGCTTACATTTTTTGACTTAGTCGTAAGAAGTGCACAGAGTAATAATGCCCCAACCCATAAACAAAGTGTAGTATAGAACGGTGTCATTCCTGCACCATAGTTTGCCATAGGGTATAATATATGCGTATTTAAATTAACTGGTGTCGCTAAGAACTCACTTTTATCACTATTATCCATTGTGAGCTGATTAATTAAATCTTTAACATCCACATTTTCATTAAGTAAATTAATCTTATCAACTACCTTATCAACATTTTCTCTAAGGACAGGTATGTGCTCTTTAACTGCTAAAATATCTTCAGCAAGTAATTCACTCTTCTCACCTAGGCGTGTTCCAAAATCTCTTAAGTACTCAAGTTCATTTTGAACATTCCCTAATAAACCACTCACATCACCTACAAAGGTAGACATCTGACTAATCTTTTCTTTCAATTTCGCAATAAGGTCAGAATCTAAAAGGTTAATTGTACTATCTAATGATGCCCCAATATTATAAGTCAGTTGTGAAATATTCCCAAGTGTTTCTTCTAGAACTACTTTATCTTCTAACTTGCCACTAAGGCTATTTAATCTATTTTGAAGCTCACTTAAACTTAATTTAACATCTTCTACCTTAGTTTGTACGCGGTCTGCTTCACTATGAACAGTATTAACCACACGATTTGATACATCTGTAAGCTTATCTTGAACTTTTTCGATATTGGCTACAATGCTATCAATCTTTTCTTGACCACCAGTTGCTACATTTGTCACTGTACGCTTAAGACTATTTACTCCTGTAGCAGTCTCAGCCATTATTTCTTCTAATGTTGTTAACTTATCTGAAATACTGCTTGTACGCATTTCAATAAGTGTTCGGATACTTCTAATTGTACTACTTAAACTTCTACTTGTTGCTTTTAAGCTATTTAGCGCTTGTGTTGAAGCAGTCACATTGTTAGAAAGTCCCTTAAGTGTTATTAAATCTGCCTGCATATCATTTAATGCATAAATTGCATCACCAAATACTTCTGTATTCGTACTGAGCTCTTGTTTAGCCTCATTTACAATTTCTAAGGTTTCAGTAATTTCTGCCACAAATGCCACATCACCTGTGCTACTTGTATTAACACTTCTAGTAGCTACTGCCGATGAAGTATGCGTACTATCATCTTCTGGTATATCGGTTGGAAGATCTGATGGTGGATTTTCAGGTGTCTCTACAATATCTTCACTTCCGTTACTGTCTTCTCCTGGCGCAACTGGTGTTTCTTCAGAAGGCGGCATTGGAGTTGGCACTGATGGTATACTTGGTGGCTTAATCCCTTCTACCTTACTAACAATGCTTTGTAATATTGCAAGCTGAAGATCTATTTTTTTACTAACACTTTCAATATTTTTTCTTAAACTTTTGACATCACTTGCCGCTGTTTTACTAAGATTCTCAAGACGATTTAAAATAGATAAGGCTGTATCAGTATTATCAAGTTTTGTCTTTAATTCTTCAAATGAACTTATATATTCATCCATAATGTTAATGAGTTCATTTTTTGTACTTTTTATTGTGCTACTTAAATCCTTATCTAATTCTCCTGCCTTATCCGCTAATTCTGTAAGACGATTCTTGGCACTTTCTAACTTTACAATGCCTGTGTCAATATCATTGATAAGTACCGGCTTATTAAGTTCTATTGAATCTTTAAGCTCAGCTGTAGACGTTGAAATATCTGCAAAGATTGTTTGAATAAGTACTAAGTTTTCTTTTAACTCAGGAATAACTTCCTCCGGCTTTTTACTCAGTTCCTCTAAACTTGTAGTAATATCACTATTAAAATCAATAAGTTGATTTAATATCTTTTGAAGTGCTACTACATTTTTATCCTGTCTTTCAATAACAACTTTTCCATTGCTTGCTTTTTCTGCAAGCATATCAAGGCTTGATTCTAAATCTGGGAATTTATCTTGTAATCTCACCATCATATCTTCTAATTTCTCAATCGTTGGATACTCTTTGTCAATTTCAATTCCCACAGAATGCATGACTTCTATAAGTTTATTGGCTACGGTTTCAATAAATGAAGTCGTAATTTGATTTTGTATTGTTGTTGCACCTTTATCTGTAATCTTTGGTGCAATAGCATTAATTTTTTCATTTACATAATATTCAAGTTGAGGCTTAACAGGCTCTGCCTCCACTAGTGTAAGAATTTTTTTAGAAAAGTCTTCAGGGATAATAAGTGTGGCATAGACAGAACCTTTATCAACTTCCGCTAATCCTTCTTCCCTATTATCATAAAAGACCCATCCTAAACTCTCATTTTCCTTCAAGGAGCTTATAACTTCTTCACCAATATTTACTGCACTGTCTTTAATATGGCCTCCTTGGTCTTCATTAACAATGCCTACTTTGATACCTTTTGTATTGCCATACGGGTCCCAAGAGGCATAAATATTAATCCATGCGTACAGAGAAGGTAATAAAATTAAGCCACCTATAACAACTAGGCTGACCCAATTTTTACAAATCTTCGAAAGGTCCGCTTTAAAAATTCTCAAACTATTTTTTAGTAACTTAACAATCACTATGCTGCTCCTTCCTGATGTCGTTTACATAAGTCTTGCAAATTTTTATTATACGTACCTCTCGTTAAATTACAATAGACAAATGTCAGCCTTTGTATAAAATGTAATTTTTACCACAGCTATTTTATCTTCTGATAAGCTATTCTTTCACTTCCATCTCCTATATGAATAATCCCGCAATAAGTAAAACCTTTCTTTTGCAATAAATTTTGCATCGGCTTATTATTTCTATGCGTATCAATACGGATATTGGGATATTGCTTAAAGCACCACTCTAAACAAAATGATGCTGCCCCTTTCTTGCCGCTCCCCACAATGCGATGAACAACAGCATATGGCATTTCATTAAGCCATGCCCCTTCTTCTATGATCTTATAGGTAGGATCTTCTCCTATATTAAAATAAAATGTAGCTATGATTTTATCTTCTTCTAAACATATATAACTCTTTCCTTCATGAATATCTCTCTCTATAAGACTACGTTCAGGATACGTATTCCCCCACTGCGTTTCATTTCCATTAGCTTTCATAAATTCCCTAGCATCTGCATATAGTTTCATCACTGTTTCTAAATCTTTAATCTCTGTTTGTCTAATCTCCATTGTTTGCCCCTTTACTTTGTTCTTTGAAATAAACTGTTAAAATCAAAGAAGGTGCCACGAAATTATAGTTAATTCGTAACACCTTCCTCTTTATCTTGCAATGCTATATATTAGTTAACTCTCCTACTCCTGCATTTCTATCATTTCCATGAATCTATGAAGCATTGTGCTAACTTCTGCTCTTGTAGCTTTTGCTTTTGGATTACAGTTTTGTTTATTATCGCCTTCCATAATCCCTGCTTGTGCCATAAATGTCATAGCTTCTTCTGCCCATGGCGCTACTTTAGATTGATCTTTGAAATTAACTTCTTCTGTTTGTTTCTGAATTTCGATGTTATTTGCTTTAATATAGTTATATAGCATCACCGCCATTTGCTCACGTGTTACTTCGCCATTTGGGCTAAATGTATTTTTGCCTACACCATTAACGATGCCTTGCGCACTTGCCCAGGTAATAGCTGTTTCATACCAACTACCTGCTTTGACATCTTTAAATGCATTTGAGCCTGCAATCTTTGGTTCACCTGATAAGCGATATAGTACTGTAGCAAACATAGCTCTTGTCATTGAAGCATTTGGCGCAAAGTTTTCTTCGCTAATGCCTTTTAAAATTCCTTTATTTACAACATAGGTAATAGAATCCTTTGCCCAGTGTCCTGAAATATCCTGAAGATTGGCTAAGGCACTATTATCTACTGTTGGCTGATCTGTTGGTTTATTTACAGTATCAGTATTTGTAGTGTCATTATTTCCACTTCCACTTCCACTTCCGTTATTACCGCTTCCACCATTATTAGTATCATCATCACTGGTACTTACTTGCCATCTCGCATATAACACATGGTCTGTACCATCTGTAACATTCGTAGATGTAGTTACTAAGTTACCACCTGTAGGCGCTGTAAACCATCCTAAGAATCTGTAACCTTGACGTGTAGGTGTTGGAAGGTTTTCATAGTATCCACCAACTGTTACTCTTATACCATTTTGCACAACATTGCCGCCTTGATAATCAAGTACAACTGTACATTCTTTTGCTGCATCTATATCTGTTACTGTCTCATTGTACTTTGTTTTTTGCCATTGTACTGTAGACATATTCGTTACACCTGCACCTGTATTTGGTAAAACCTTGTCATGTAACTTACTTGCACTATATAAATTATATCTGCTATATGGTAATTTTGAAATAAATAAATCTTCATCTAAAATCATACCTTGATTTACATTATCTGTCACCTCAAGCATTGTAAGCGCATCATTCATATAATAAATACTATTCACCGCATTAATATAACCACCTGGACTTGAACCATTTCCACTTGTTACTGCATTAATAATACCATTAATATATGTGTTTTCAAGAAGTACTGATGCATCACATGTAGAAATAGCACCATTACTTACCACTTTAGCTTTTGCTTCTGCATTTTCTACAGAATCTCTAAGTTTTAATATATCTGAAGCATCCATTATACAGTTATATACATGGGCATTTCCACCACGGAGTCTTGGCATACGGTCCATAGAGTTTTTGTAGTAGTTATTCGCAAGTGTGAGTTGTAGATTCTTCATATTCTCTTCTGTATCAGAAGCACCTATTAAGTGCGTTTTCTTTTGAGCTGATGCATAACCTCTCACTTGCTCTTTTGTCATGCCATAGTGAGTAAGCAATTCATTATAATATGGATAACTTTCAGGATCTGCTTCTAATAAATCCATCATTTCATCAAAGAACTCTGACTCACTTTCTGGTAAAAATCTAGACCAAGAGATTGTTACGTTGCTTGGTTTGTTACTTGCTGCTTTTTTAACATCAACAATCCCATCATATGCTTTATAGAATGTACAGTGATCAATCCAAATATCTGTACTGCCATTTTGAATTGTCATATAATCCCAGTCATTGCGGTCGTAATCACCACTTGTTGCTTCATCCCATTCCCAAATCTCATCAAATACAATGTTTCTAAAGATAACATTAGATGAATTATTCACATCAATGCAAACATGTTTTAGTGCTGAACCATTTTGAGAGAAAATTGTTAAGTTGCTCATATCTTTAATAGATAATGTAGACACACCTGTTTTTAATAATGTTGGATGTAATAAAGGTGCATGTTTTGTACTTGTAATGACACTTTTGTATTTTGTAAGTGCATCGCCTATTTCAATTGCACCAAGGCCAATATCTTCTGTTAGCTCAATAACACTTGCTTTACCTGACTTCTTAATTGTGACTAAAGCATCAAGTAATTCTTCAGCAGTTGCTACCTTATAATAATTCTGAGATGTTTCTAATAAAACACCGCCACCTGTTACATTTTGTGCATAGCCTTCTACAGTAAATGCACCTAATCCTGTATCATCTGTATCTGTATCTGCCTTATCATTTACATACTCATTTTCAATAAATTTATCTTCACTTTCTGTAACAACATTTCCTGTGAAATCATTGCGACTTACATTTTCTGATACAGCATATGGGTCCCAACCTAAAAAGCCAGCTGTTAACATTTCTTCTGCCTGCGTTCTAGAAATCTGTGGACGATTACTATTGATTGCATAACCATCTCCATATGAGTAGAATTCACTAAAACGTGCATCTGTATATAAGTTACCGCTCATATCTGAATAACTATCTGTTTTATTAATAATGCCACTCATGTATGTATTGATAAATGTAGCTGAAGCATCTGCTCCCCATGGACGTGCTAATAAGTATTTAGATCCGCTACATCCTTCTTCTGCATATACTCTGCTCTCATTAAAGATATAACCATAGGCTGCCTTTGCATCTGTTTTTGGTGCCGTAATATAACCACTATTTTTATTGCCATTATATCTAAATACTAAATCACAATCATTAAATAAAGCTTGTGATGTTCCATAAATATAGTCTACATTACCTGAAATGTAACACTTATAAAAATATTGATGTCCTGTATTTGCTTGAAGTGTATCTTGATAGCCCATTAATTTGACATTTACAAATGTTGCCTGATCTGCATCTACACGTAAGGCATCTGCAGATTCATTTGAAATCGAACCATCGCCTAAATATTCATATGTATTTTCAAAGGTTAAGTTTTCTGCTGCAAAGCCTGTTGCTGAAGATTGTACATAAATTGCACAACGTTTAGAAGTATCTCCACCTACCGGTGTATCTTTAGGGTCAAAGTAATTGATGTTTACTTTTTCTCTATCTTCTCCAATAAGCGTAATATATGGTGATGTTACTCTTAAGTACTCTCTATAGTTTCCTTCTTTTACAAGAATAACAACTCTATCTGTATTGCTAGCTGGTACACTATTTACAGCTGTTTGTACAGTTTTATATACTTTTGCTCCTGAACCATCTGTTGCAGTATCGCCATCATTGCCTGTAAAACTGCTATCTACCACAATGTCATAGTTTGTTAAATAAACAAAGTTAAATGTTTGGCGTGTTACCTTACCTGCTTCATCTCTAAAGAGTAAGTTCACATCATTTCTACCTTCATTTAAAGTTGCTATAAAGGCAAACTTTTCATTTTTATTAAGGCTTACACTTTCTTTAATTTCGCCATTAACTTCTAAGCTCATTTCACCTTTTTTATCTACTACCCCTTCTAATACAGCTTCATTCTTATAAACTGTATCGTAAGATTTTTTAGTGATAAAAATCTCTGTTGCTTCTTTTTCATGTACATACTTTCCTTCACGTCCTAATGAAGCAAGCATTAAAAGTTCATTTGATGGATTACTGTTATTACTTTCTGATTTAGCAACAACGTAGTAATAGTATGGTTCTTCATTAATAACGTCCTTATCTGTATACTCTAAGGAAGAAACCTTATTTAGCAAAGTATAGACATTACCTGTAGGTGACTTTCTATAAATTTCATAACTTGTTGCTTCATCTACAGCATTCCAGCTTAGTTTAATTGCTGTTCCACAGTTTTCTCCTGCAATTACTGGACTTTCTAAAGGTGCTACAACGCTTGCTACTGGTGATAACTTAGCTTGTGATTCAGCTTTGCCACAAACACCTGTAATACGAAATACATACTCGCCATCGCCATCAATAGCTGCTGTATAGCTCTTATCTGTTGTCGTCTCTACTAATGTTGTAAATGTGATGCCACCATCTTTAGAAATTTCTACACGATAAGCTTCATCATCTTCACAGCTTTCTCCACTCCAGTTTACTGTAATATTCTTGCGGTCTGCTGAAATGATTGGACGTTCTACACTACTTACCTCTGGTGCTGTTCCTATTGCCTCATAACAATCTGTTTGGTCATATAAAACATTTCCTGCTTCATCTTTAAATGTAAGATTTGTAATAGTCCCATTAACATTAGAGAATGCAAAACCATAACGTACATTCTCATTAATATCATTTAAAAGCTCGGTATTTGAGAATTTAATTGTAGCACTTGGTGATTTATCTCCTGCTATTACCTCAGAATACCAGCCCTCTGCATTCTTATTTAATTTTACATGAATAGTATCACTTGTACTGTATGTTTGATCAATACTTCCTGCTGATGGTTTAGCGTTGCCTGTTTTATTATATATGTTTCTAATTTTGCCATCGCCACGAATACCTACAGTTGCAATATTTTTAATTTCATTTTGGTCATCAAATAACCCCATGAAAATTCCTTGACCACTACCATTTCCTATGGCAGAAATTTTAATATCTGCTTCAATTGATGCAATATCCGATCTTGCATCAAATACATAGTAGCCTATACCACTTGTTAAATTTGTAATATCTGAAGAATCATTAGCATGTTCAAAAACTAGACGATGCCCAACTGGCGTCACATTTAAAGAGTCTGTCTTATCCATTTCTTTTGGCATAGAAGCCTGTTCATTTGCTACTGGTGAACCTACTAATTCTCCCATATTTTTTACAGTCATTCCATGTAAATATGCTTCACCACTACTTGTAACATTAAATCTTAATGTAGTCGCTTCTCCTGTATATGTATAGGTTATGGTCTTATCACATGCTGCATGACCTTCTACTTTAAGTTCATTAGAATCAAATGCACCTTCACCTAGCACACCCGTCACAGATAATGTACCACCCTTACCATATTGGCATAAATTAAAAGTCACTGTTGCATTGCCTGCTACTGGTACTTCCATATAGTTTCCATCATTTATTGCTATACCGTGTGTACTATCATGCCAGTAAGGTGCAGCTGCTCCTTCAATCTTACCAATTGTTAAAAGTCCGTTATCTGTTGTATAAGTATCTTGAATCTTAGTTGCGCTATTAAGTTTCTTAAGCCCTTCATAGTTACCAAAGGCAAATGAATATACATCTCTTATCCCAGGCTTTCTAAATTTACTTGAATCTTGTACCTTAATTGTATAAGTTGCTGGAAATGAAGTTTGATCCTTAAAGTTTACAACAATTTCACCATCACTATTTACATCTATTGATTCTACAACATCCTCACTATTATTTTGAATAATGCTAGGACGTAGTGCCTCATCTTTTAAATCTGCATTAATATAGGCTTTCTCACTAAGGGCATAGTATGTTTTTCCATTAGATACCGTTACTTCAGCTTCATCCGCGGCAGTTGCAGCGCCTTTCACATCAATTGTTGTATCGCCTATTGAAATAGCAAAATCTTTAGCCTCCCAGCCTTTTACATCGCCTACTATATTCTTTACACTCATACCATGTAAATAGCTTTCACCACTCATACCATTCATTGTAAAAGTAAGCGTTGTTGCCTCACCGCTATATGTAAAGGTTACTTCACTGCCATCTTCCGCGCCTTGAAAATCTGCACTCGTTCCAACAAATTTACCTGCTTCATCAGCAACAGTTGCATCAATCTTTCCGCCTTTTGAGTACTTACAAAGCTTAAATGTAATCTCTGCATTTCCTGCCACCTTTACTTCAAAGCTATTGCCTACATAAACCGCAAGTCCATGACTATCTTGGTGGTGATACATCTCTCCATTTCCATTTATCTTTAAAAATCCATCTGGGGAATATAGTGTTTCAATTCTATTTTCCTTATTATAAGTAGTTGGTACAATCACATTAGTTGTATTAATTGTAAAATCATACTCATAGGCAGAACCTGCTTCAGGTGTTGTTCCTGGGTCTACAACAATGCCACCAGGTGATGTTCGATTTGCTGTCACCTCTTCATTAAGCGCTACTTCACTAGTTTGTATCACCTCACCTCGCTGAAGATCAATTGTATTTCCCATAGAAGGAATAACAGAGGATGCCACTAAGGTACCTGTCAAAACCAAAGAAGCCTGTTTTTTAGCCGATTTTTTCACAAATTGTTTCATATTGCCCTCCTCTTTTATAATGAAATTTAATATTGATTCCATTTTATTAAATTTGACATTTTTTTTCAATAATCTTTATTATTTTTAACACATTCAATAAATTGTGCATGTCTTTTAGTGCACTTTTATATTTAAAGTTATAATTACGCAGCATTTTTAATAACTTTTACACATTTTTTATGTCTATTTTATGTTATCCCACAACAATATTTTCTCACCATATTCTGAATTTATTTTATATATTTTAATAATTATTTTTTTATAATAGTTTACTCCGAATCATCTAAGCATATAAAAAGACTCTAGAAATATGTCCCTCGACACTTTTTCTAGAGCCTAATATACTATTTATTTTATTCTACAATTTTAACAATACCCTTTTTAACCACATCTTGATTTGGCGCCTTTAATGCATACCCTAGCGCAGCTATACCATAAACATCATGATTTTCTGGCACACCTATTTCATTAAGATACGCTCTTATTTCTTCTTCATCACAAATATCCTTTAGCTGATTAATCCACACTGAACCAATCCCTAATGAATGCGCTGCTAAAAACATATTTTCTAAAACACAAGCACTATCTTCTTTTCCCCAATTGCTTGTCTTCTCATTAGAAACAAGCACAATTACAGATGGATTATAAAAATTATAACCTATACGCTTTAACTTCTTCTCAATTAATCCCGCAAGTCTTTGGATTTTCCCTCTATTTACTATGGCTGTAAACTGCCAAGTTTGACGCTTCATACCACTAGGTGCATAGAGTCCTGCCTTTAAAATTTCTTCTAAATCTCCTCTTGCGATCTCTTTCTCTGAAAAAGCTCGTATACTACGTCTTGTTAAAATATTTTCTATCACTGCGTTCATATTTGCCTCCTTGCTATCACTTATTTTAAAATTCAAACTTCATGTATTTATTATAACATTCCGAGCTTGCATGGTCACTTTTTATATTAAATCTTTCTTAACTTCTCCTTTTAATTTACACTAAGCACTAAAAATCAAGGGTGCCACATATCCTAAGCAAGCTAGATATTTTGTGACATCCTCGATTCTATTAAATATTATTATGCACAATAAAACTCTTCAATATTTCTTAAATCCATACCAAAGTATTGAAATCTATTTCCTCTAAATCGGAACCCACCAACAGAACGTGGGCCTACAAAAGTAATATATGCCCAAAAACCAGGGCCATTAGTTGGCCATATATAAACGAACTGATTCATACAGGGGAAAATAGCACCTGGATCAACTGCAAATACTGTAGGGCCGCCTGGACCGCCTGGCTTTCCTGGACCGCCTGGCTTTCCTGGTCCGCCTGGCTTTCCTGGTCCTCCTCCTGGGCCACCGCCTAGTCCGCCTGGTTTGTTAGGCCCACCTATCTTTTTCCCCTGTCCCTTTTGTGGTATAAAATCTGGTGGCATACTAGGTGGCCTTCTCTTGTTCATAGGTCTAAAAAATGGAAACATTTCACAAAACTTCCTTTAACATTAAGCTATTATATTTTATTACTTAAAGCTTACCCACGTTCCATTTTTCACTGAATAAAATTGCTGCCATGTAGAATAATAATCATATTAGACAATGAAAGGAGTAGCCATAATGAGTCAATTTCACTTCACAGTATCTTACTTAGATTCTGCTGGTCAAAAACATGATCAAGAAGTTTATTTAGATAGCCAAGATTATAAACATCACTATGAAGAAAACTATGCAAAACTTATGCATAATTATCCTCCAGAACAAGCTGAAAAACATATCTTAGCTACTAAAAAACACTATATTGAAGATACACTGACAGCCCAATTAGGTACTAACACACCTCTAGAATATGATATAGCCGAAATGATTAATACCTTAGATAAAGATGTAAAAGGTGTTTTATAAAAAACTAGAAGCTCAATAAGTGACAAACTTATTAGAGCTTCTAATTTTTTATACTTACCAGACATTTTATTAACTATTGCGTAACGCCTTAGAAATCTCCTCAAATCTTTCATCTGATATGCCTAATTTTTTCTTAAACTTTTCATCTTCCATTCTTACAACAAGCACCTCATCAGGTGCTATTTCCTTAATAATCTTTTTAATCTCCTCAATAGATTCTTTACTATCGTTATAGCCTTTAATAATCGTTACCTCAAATATAAATTTTCCCTTATATTGTTTGCTAAACATAGCCATATTTAAAATATACTCTTTTAATGTATAGCCTTCAATTGGTCTTTGAACCTTTTGAAAATGTTCTTCTGTTATTACTTTTATCTCCCCAATTACCTCTTCACACTTATTAGCTATCTGTATATATTCCTCCTTTGCTAATAAGTAACCGTTAGATAATAACCTCACAGCCACGCCTTTCGCCTTAATCATATCAATAATTAGACTAACCTTATCATTTACTAAGGCCTCTCCTTTTGAATTAATAAACACTAAATCAGCCTTTGTCTCTTCTATTCTATCTTCTAATTCTTTAAAATCCTCTTCTATATTATCAAATGCCTTTGGCTTATCTATCTTATTTTGTGATCTACCAATCGGACAGAATATACAATCAAAATTACAATGTTTTTCTGGCAAGATATTAATTTCTAACACACGTCTGCCATCTTCCACATAAACCTCTTTATAACTAAAATTACGCATTTCTTTTACCTCTTCTTTCTAAAAATAATAGAAAAAAAGCCTGGGAGATATTATTTAAATATCTCCCAGGCTTTTCTCCCTCCGTGTCCACAGTAAACTGTGTGTTTTCTCTCGGACCAGACTAGCATAAAACTACGGAACCCTAGAAAACTTAGTAATATATTTAATTTATAATTTACACATTCAAAATTTCTAACCCATTTTAGCATAACAGCAAGAACAAATCAATACTCAGTTTAAATCTGTCGAATATTATATCCTCATTTAACGCAAAAAACTCATAAGCGATTAATATTCAATAACTTACGAGTTTTTTATAATGCTCTATTTAAGCGTATAAGCAAAATCATCAACTATTTCACCTGTACCTTGGAAACCAAATGTTACAGATGCACCTGTCGCGATTGTTGTGTTCCATTCCATAGGCTTAATCACTAATTCATCTGCCTCTTCAGTAACTGAAGCACACCAAATATTCGTGATATCGAAATCCTCTTTATTTACTCTTAGCTCCCAATCCGTTACTTCTTTATCAGAGGTATTTTTAATACACATTGTCACAGTATAACCGCCACCCCAGCTACTTACAGAAGACTCTAACACTAATGCTTCTGTATCAGGTGCTGATGTTGGTTCTGGTGTCACTGTTGGCTCTGGTGTCACTGTTGGCTCTGGTGTTTCTGTTGGCTCTGGTGTTTCTGTTGGCTCTGGTGTTTCTGTTGGCTCTGGTGTTTC
>NZ_CEVXFV010000042.1:0-34885 GCF_982396655.1 Cellulosilyticum sp.
CCACACTCGGGACTTTCACCCGTTAGACTACGCCCATGCTGGGCACACCACAAAAGGGCCGTAGCACTAAGTGCAACGCCCCTTACTATTCAATATCTTCTATTTAATATCTTCTATCTAATAAACTTCTTGTGATTTCTTTAAGCATAACCTTATATTCATTATCAGGTAATCTGTCAATAAGTTTAAATGCTTTTTGTGTATACTTTTGAGCCAACTCTTTTGCCTTATCAATGCCACCATAAAACTTAGTTAATTCAATAATCTTTTTAATATCCTCTGCTTCATAAACTTCCTTATCTAACAAAGCTATTAAATCTGCTGGTTTCTTTTCTAAAGCATAAATAAGTGGTAATGTATAATTCCCTTCTTTAAGGTCATGTCCACTATCTTTCCCTAATATCTCCTCACTACTTGTGTAATCTAATAAGTCGTCAATAATTTGAAAGGCCATACCAATATTATGACCAATATTCCAAAATAGCCTTGAAAGCTGTTTATCACAATTACTTTCTGCTGCCCCAATATATAAACTTAACGAAAAGAGTTCTGCTGTCTTTCCTGCTATTCTCACCAAGTAATTTTTCACAGAAACTTCTTTATTAAAACGTGAATTAAGCTGTTCAACTTCACCTAAACAAATTTTAGACATTGCACGACTATCCATTTGAATACTGTGAAGTGATGCTGTTTGTGCTAATATTTTAAAACAAACACAAAAAAGATAATCACCAATATATACAGCATATTCTTTGCCGTATTTAGACTGTACTGTCTCTTTTCCTCTTCTTAATGTCGCATCATCAATAACATCATCATGTACTAATGTTGCCATATGAAAAAGTTCTACTACTGATGCCATAGCCACTGTACGATTCGAAAGATATTCTCCAAATTTAGAGGCTATAATTGTAAATCCTGGTCTTAACATTTTCCCAGTAGAATGAACCATATCTTTAATAGAATTCTCTATAACCTTATCCTTACATTTTGCGTTTTCTTCCATTAACGCAATTACTTTTAAAAGCTCTTGTTGTATCTCTGGATACTGATTCCAGATTGCATGCATTGTTTACATCCTCATTTCTATTACTCTATATTATGACCTCGTTGCTTTACAGCACCTTATTTTAAAATTCTTTACACCTTAAAAAATGGTAACTTATACATATGTTCTACTGTATAGTTTGCTGAAATTCCCACAAAAATACCTGTAACAATACCTGCTACTGATAAAAACGGCAGATACAGTACAACCCCAATGTTTTGTACAATAAGGCAAGCTACAATAACCTGACCTATATTATGAAACACCGCTCCAGCAGCACTTACACCAATGATACTTACTTTATCCTTTAAAATATCTTTTACACCTACCATTGCTATAAAGCTGAGTAATGCACCCATACTTCCATACATAAGTCCTGAAATGCTCCCACCAAAAAGTGCCCCCATAATAACTCTTGTTGCAATAATTTTAATCACATCACTTTTACGCTCTAACGTATAAAGTGCAATTACCGTTACTAAGTTGGCAAGTCCAAGTTTTGCGCCAGGCGTCACAAAAGGCACCGGTATGCTTCGCTCCACAATATGTAAAACAAGGGCTATTGCTACAAGTAACGACATATACATTACATGTCTTGTTTGTTTCATCGCCTACTCCTAATATGCTCTCATATCTATCTCATCATCTTTTTCTTCTTGCTGTCCTCTTACCTCTATATAGACACTATGAGGTAAACAAACAATTATTTCTCCAGGCTTACTTATAAAGCCGAACTCTTCACAAATACCATCACTACAATCCGCCTCAACTACAGCAATACTTTCATTTTCAATAACAACTCTATTACTTCCTTTGGTTGTCTCAATGAGAAATTCCTTATGCTTAACTTGCCCTGTAAGTGGTATCTCTTTATAAAATTCACCATTTACCGTAATGTATGCATAAGTTTTATCATAGCTTCCTATCAAAAAAGTCTTTATAAATAAATAAGGAAGAAAAGAAATGACAAGTAATATGACAATAATAATTTTATCCCATTTTTTCATCATTACTTTCATTTAAAATAAATCCTCCAAAAAAAATCTCTTTTGTTATAATTTGCCAACATACTCTAAATATAAATTTCGCCTTACATTATTATTGTAAGGCGAAATTCAGGTTTATGCTATTGTTTATTTTTCACTATATATATGTTTATTCTTTCCAAGCCACCAGTTACCTACGATTGTATTAATCCATGGCATTACATAATAGTCAAGACCAAATGTTCTACCTGCACCACTCATAAGTGCAATTGAACCAAATGTGTACCATAAGATATCCCATCCAGCCATAGCTGAAAGAATAAAGTTAATTGTCATAAATGCTGAAGCTGCTGAGACAAGGAATGTGAAGAGTCCTGCAATAAGCGCAAGTCCCATACCGATTTCCATTACAACAACCATAATTTGGAATAAGTTTGCCATCTCTGGTGTAGGAATCATAACTTTCATGATTGCTTCATAGAATTTAGGCATACTGCTTAAAATAGGTGTCGCTACTTCTGCTGCACCTTCAACTGCTGCTGAAGCACCTGTTAAACCATCTTGTAACCATGAAAATGGCATATTAATATTACCTGCTTTAACCCAGCTATCTGCACCAATCGTAAATGCCCACTGACCTTTTGTAAATAAAGTATTTACTGCTGCATCCCATGTTTCTGGTCCGCAAAGTTTAGCAAGTCCTTCAAGGAGCCATAGGCAACCAATGTAAAGTCTAAGAGGAATGAGCCATAAACGATTTCCTTTAGACGCTAAATGTCCTCTAAGAATTGTTCTATTTTCTTTCATATCAAAGAATTCATGTTGTAAGTAGTGATATACAGCATGGACATTAAGTACACCAAATAAGTAAATCATATTTACTAAGTGTTTTGCTGCCATAGCAAAGAAACCAGAAAGTTTGATTCCCATAAGGTTTGCTACACAGTATTTACCACCAATTGATACCATGAACCCGTGGTATGAAGATTTAAATTTAACTTTTTCTTTGTTTTCCATAGAAGCAATGATATTTTTAACTGCTGTTGTAGCTGTTTGTTCTGCTGCTTCTACAATTTGAGGATTTCCTTTACCTGGCTCTTCTTCTACGTAAGCACAGTCCCCAATTAAGTATACATTTTCATGTTTAGTAGATTGCATATATTCATTAGCCTGAAGTCTTCTAGCTCTAGATTCTTCAAGGCCATATTTTGTACAATCTTCATTATTTTGAATACCACATGTCCAAATAAGTGTTTGTGTCTTAATGATTTCACCACTTTTTAAAGTAACTTCTTCTGGTGTTACTTTTACGATTGGGCTATCTTTTAAGATACGCATACCATGTTTTATCATATATCTTTCAGCTTTATCAGCTTGTTTACGATCTAACATATTAAGAATTGTACCCGCAGCTTCAATAACAAGAAGTGAAACTTCACTTTCATCCACTCTATATTCTCGTGCAAGCGTTGTTTTCCATTCAAGGAGTTCCCCAGCCATTTCAATACCTGTGAACCCTGAACCTGCTACTGCAAAAGTAAGCATTTCTTTTCTTTTTTCTGCTGATCTTTCAAGAGAAGCTTGTTTAAATTTATATTCGATATGTTCTCTAATTTTTAGTGCATCTTCTAAAGACCAAAGGCTAAATCCGTTCTCTTTTACACCTTCTACACCAAAGTAGGTTGGTTCATTTCCCATACCGATCATTAAGTAATCGTATGCATATTCACCATGTTTTGTTGTTACTTTTTGACCCTTTGTATCTACATTTTCTATGTAATCAACAACCACATTAACTTTTGTTCTGTGGAAGATTTTACTAAGTTCTACCTTAACTGATTCTTCTGGTACTCTTCCCCCAGCTACCTCATGTAATTCTGTCATTAAGGTATGGTATGGATTTTTATCAATTAACGTAATTGTAACATCTTGATTCTTTTTATACTTTTTAGCAAGCTTTTTTGCTGCATGTACGCCTGCATAGCCCGCACCTAATATAACAATATTTGTTTTATTAGTCATAGTTCACCTCATTATGTTTTTATCTTACTCTAGTATTTTTTATGTCACCTTATCTAATATACCCAATTTTTGTTAAAAAGTCTACTATCTTTTTCATGTTTCATACAATAATTTTTGTTTCTCAATTACTATTTCCTAAACTTATATTTAGAGTTATAATAAAAATGCCTATTTTACAGGGTATATTTTAATAATATTGCCAATTAAGGAGCAACAAATGAACAATTCAACCTCAAATAAAACTATATTCTCACTATTAACATTATTTATTAGTGTTATATTTTTCACAGCTTGTGGTCAGACACAAGTTACCACAGAACCACTTCGTCGTACAGAATTTATGTTAGGTACTACGGTAAGTATCTCTCTTTACGACCATCAATCAGAGCAAATATTAGATAAAGCTTTCAATCGTATCGCCCAGCTAGAAGATACGCTTAGCATTAACAAAACCGGCACCTTATTAGATAAAGTCAATCAAGAAGCTGGAAAATCTCCTGTTCAAGTTGATGCTGATACCCTTGACGTTATTCAAAAAGGTCTTACATATAGTGCCTTAACTGAAGGTTCTTTTGATATTACTGTAGGACCTATTGTTAAGTTATGGAATATTGGATTTCCAGAAGCACGTGTTCCAAGCAAAGAAGAAATAATAGAAAAACTTCCTCTTATTGATTATCAAAAGGTCATTTTAGATGAAGCTGCTCAAACAGTTTTCTTAGAATCACCTGGTATGCTTATTGACCTTGGTGGCATTGGAAAAGGTTATGCCGCCGATGAAGTTGCTACACTTTTACGCGCAGAAGGTGTGGAACATGCCATTATTGACTTAGGTGGCAATCTTTATATGTTAGGCAATAAACCAGGCAATAAGCCTTGGACAGTAGGCATTCAAGATCCATTTAATCCAAGAGGGAATATTATTGGTCGTATACAGGTGGAGAACAAGTCTATTGTTACTTCTGGTATCTATGAACGCTTCATTGAACAAGATGGTATCAAATATCACCATATCTTAAATCCTAAAACTGGATACCCTTATACAAATGAAATTGCCGGCGTTACCATTATCAGTGATTATTCTATTGATGGCGATGCCATTTCCACAGCTGTCTTTTCAAAAGGCGTTGAAGACGGCTTGCAGTTTATTGAATCACTAGATGGTGTTGATGCAATCTTCGTTACAACTGATTATAAGATATTCCTTTCTTCAGGTGTACTAGATAATTTTGTACTAACAAACCCTAACTTCACCATCTCTTCACTTAATTAAAACTTCAAAAAGCAACGTTATCTGATTTCTAAAAGGAAGTGTCACAGATTATAGAGTGTGTAAACTAGTATTGCCCAAGTGGCTAGCACTCTATTTTGTGCCACTTCCTTTTCACTTCCATTTGCACATATATTCATTTAAAAGGTCTATAATCATAAATAATAAAAAGCCTATACAACTTAGTATAATAATAGCACCGTACATTGCTGTATAATCTAGACGCATCCAAGCATCCATTATGAAGTAGCCTAAACCTTCTCTTGTCCCATAGGTTTCTGTAAAGAATAAGACTGAAATAGCTGTTCCAATGGCAATTCTCAGACTTGTAAAACACTCTGGCAGAATAGCCGGAAGTGTAATATATCGTAAAATCTGACCATAACTTGCCCCCTTGGAAATTAAAATATGATAGGTTTCATCAGGAATATTTAAAACCGCATCTCTTACAGCTACTATAATCTGAAATACTATAATAAGTACAACCATAGCAATTTTAGTGGCATCCCCTAATCCTAGCAAAAGCATTAGAACAGGTAATAACGCCAGTTTAGGGATTGGATAAGCAAAATAAATAAATGGGTTTAAAAATCTACTAATCTTCTTAGAATAAGCTAGCAGAATTCCTATTACTATTCCCACTATACTTGCAATAAGGACGCCCCAAAAAATCCTCATCATTGAAGCAGATATATGTCTACCTAAGTTAGGCATTAACTCTGGCAAATCCTTATATACACTAAGGGGATTTACCAATATCTTACGATTTATTAAGAGCGCCGCTATATACCACACAATATTTAGGGTCAAAAAACCACCTATAAATAACTTTAATTTACTTATCAACTTCTGTCTCATGTTCCCACGCCCCTTTAATCTTCTCTCTCACTTCCTTCACCTTCTTATAATAGGCTTCACTACTTCTAGCATTCTTCATACCAAATGCTGGATTTTCTATTACTTCTATAATCTTGCAGGGCTTATCTGAAAGCAAAATAATGTATTTACCTAGATAAACAGCTTCCTCTACATTATGTGTAATAAATAAAGTCGTTACTTGATGCGCCATATAAGTATCTAAAAATAACGCCTGTGCTCTTTCACTTGTAATTGCATCTAAAGCCGAAAAAGGCTCATCCATCAAAAGCAATTCTGGTTTCATTGCAAAGGCCCTTGCAATGGCTACTCTTTGCTTTTGTCCACCACTTAATGCATTGGGATACTTTTTGAGCAATGGCTTTAACTCTAATACTTCTATTAACTTTTCTATATTTTTTCGTTCTGCTCCCAAATCTTGTTTCTTAATCTTGCAACCAAGCAATATATTTTGCTCTACTTTTTTCCAAGGTAATAACCCATAGTGTTGCGGAATTAATCCTATAGTCTGTTTTTTACTTGTTAATATTTCATCATCTATAGTGATTTTTCCTTCATACTTTTTAATAATACCTGCTAATACTTTTAACAAAGTAGATTTACCGCAACCAGAAGGTCCGATTATGGCATAAATTTCTCCCTTTTCTAGGTTTACACTAAACTTTTCTAATACACATTCTTGATTAAAGGATACGGATAAATCTTGAATCTGCAACATATTGTCTTATCTCCTTTTAAAATTCTTAAAGCTTTTTTATATAATACAAACGAGGTAGAATTATACCTCTACCTCGCTATCTATTGAATTTATTTAATGATTGTTTCTACTACAATATCACTTGCAGCAAGTGTATCTGGCACAAGCCCTTTAGCCTTTACCCATTCAAGAGCTGTTGTAATATCTTTTTCACTTGGAAGTGCTACTGGTGCATACTCTGGTAATTCAATAATTTCTTTTGCCTCTTCACTATAACCTGTATACGCCATTACAATATCCATATAAGTTTCTAAGTCATTATTGTTAATATATTCAATCGCCTCATCTACAGCTGTATTAAAGGCTTTAATAACATCTTGCTTTGTATCAATCACTTCTTCCATAAATGCCAATACACCAAATTGGTAACCCATATCTGCTGAACTTGCTATTTTAGTCGCTCCACCCATACTAGCACTCATTGCAAATGATTGTGGAAGTGTTGCAGCTTGAATGCCATTTTCCATTAAAAGTTGCATTCTAACTGGCGTTGCTGCGATTTCTTCTTTTATAACGTCTCCTACTGTTAAACCATTATCTGATAAAGCTAAATCCGTTACAAGTTCAATCAGCGTATTATGTGACACACCTACTACTTGTCCTTTTAAACTAGCTATGTCTGTAATGCCAGACTCCGCACTTGCCATCACCACAAAATCACCTTGTGTAAGTTCAACTACTTTAATAGGTACACCATTTCCTTTCAATAAAGAAACACCTGTTAAATCCATCATCATGCCATCTAGTTCACCAGCTTGAATAGCCGCATCCCTATCTTTAGCTGAAGTAAATGTTTGAATCTCAACATCTAAGCCGTTCTTTTCAAAGAATCCCATTTCCTTAGCAATACCATAAGGCACTGCATCAGCAGAAGGCATAGTTCCCAGTACTACTTTTTGTAATTCTGTTTGCTCAGTTTGATTATCAGCTGCACCATTTCCACAACCTATCATCGTTGCTGCTACCGTCATACCTAGCAATAATCCTAAAACTTTTTTTAATCTCATTGTCTAACTCCATTTCTCAAATAAATCATGTGATATTCCCATCACATCTAAAACTTTTCCAACTACAAACTTAATGATTTCTTCTAAAGTTTGAGGTTTATGATAAAATCCTGGCATAGCCGGCAAAATAATGCCGCCAGCCTCATCAATCGCTAACATATTTTTTAAATGAATGCGACTTAAAGGTGTTTCCCTTGGACAAATAATTAATTTCTTTCTTTCCTTCAAACATACATCCGCAGCTCTTGTTAATAACTTTTTAGCACTACCGTTTGCAATATCCGAAAGTGTTCCCATAGAACATGGCAAGACAATCATACCATCTATCCCAAAGGAACCTGATGCAATACCCGCAAAAATATTATTATTATCTTCTAAGAATATTTGATTTTCATTTGCTTTACTAAGGCGCTCAATCCACTCTTCTGGAGTTTCATCTAATTCATATTGAAAAACAGCCTTAGCCGTTTCTGTCATAACCACATAAACCACAATGTCCTGCTCTAACAACGCTTCTACTAGCACTTTAGCATAAATGCTTCCGGATGCTCCAGTAATGCCCACAGCTAACTTCATAGTCGTTCTCCTTCTTATACAAAGATATCTAATACTGTCATTATTAAAAATGTAAGACTAATAATTTGATTTAAATTATAAGCAGCAAAATTTACTTTTTTTAAATTTTCATGTGATACTGAAAGATGTTCAATAACTAAAAGCACACTTATTATCATAATGCCTATATAAAAAATTATTCCTAGAGAATTTGAAAAAATGCCTACTAAAACAAGTAATATTACAGCCAAAATATGAAAGATATTTGAAATCCATAATGCCTTTTTAATACCAAAGTAAGCAGGAATAGAATAAATACCATTTTGCGTATCAAACTCATAATCCTGTGTGCCATAGATAATATCAAATCCTGCTACCCATAAGAAATTAGCCGCGCCTAATATAAGTGGCATAATTCCTAGTCTTCCTGTCGTAGCAATCCAAGCCCCTACTGGTGCTATAGCCGAAGTAATACCCAACACAATATGACATGCCCAAGTAAAGCGTTTTGTATATGAATAGCCAATCATCATAGCTAATGCTATAGGTGACAAAATAAAACAGAGTAAATTAAGTTTATATGCTGCTACTTCAAATATCACAAAACATGCGATACTAAATATCATAGCTTCCTTCTTACTCATACTTCCTTGTGGAATTTGTCTATTAGCCGTTCTTGGATTTTTAGCATCTATTTCTGCATCAATTACTCTATTAATAGCATTTGCACCTGTTCTAGCTCCCATAAAGGCCACTATAATCCATATAAGCGTATGCATATCCGGTAATCCCTTTGCAGCTAAAAGCATACTTATTAACGCAAAAGAAAATGAAAAAATCGTATGCGAAAACATCACTAAAATGCCATAGTCATGTATCTTCTTAAAAACCTTTTTAAATACCATATTCCCTCCACTTAGAGTCTACTAACTGCTTAATTTCTGTGCTCATTTCTATATCATTTGGCCAAACTCTTGTATGTCCATCTAATTCACCCTTTTTAGTAGCATCAATCATAACACATACGCTTTCTCCATCTAAACATGTTAAATCTCTTTGCGCATCAATATTATTAAATATTTTCCAAGCCACAGTAGATAAGTCATTTGGTGAAACTTCTTTATCTACCACAATAATCATCTTAGCCCCATGACAACATTCTTTTTGCCACATTTTGGCGACTAGATTCTTTACTTGCTGGCTCTTGGTTTTATTAATGGCTACAATAATACAGTTTGAAAATACACCTAGCTCTGGGCAATTTACCGCAACAATCTCTGCAAATTGTTGCTTCAGTTCATTTTCAACCTTGTTACTTTTAAATAACTTTTCCTTAAAAGGTACTCTTTTTCCTTCTTCTATACGCTTCTTCGTAGCATCTATCCCTAAGCGTGTCCCATAAAAAGCAGTATCCGAAGCATGGTCCAAGGCATCTAACGGTCCTTTAGAAAATACTAAGTCCTGATTCATATCACACTGCTGCAAAATCTGTGACCATACTGCATTTAAATCTTGTGGCTTTGTATCTTGATCTACCACAATAATCATCTTGGTATACATCATTTGCCCCATTCCCCAAAGTGCATTCATTATTTTTTTCCCATGTCCCGGATAACGTTTTTTAATACTTATAATCGCACAGTTATGAAATACGCCTTCTAATGGCAAGTTCAAATCTACAATCTCAGGAAATACCATTTGTAAAAGCGGCAAGAATGCGCGTTCTGTCGCCTTACTCATATAGCAATCCTCCATCGGTGGTTTTCCAACAATAGTCGTAGGATATACAGGATTTTTACGGTGCGTTATACATGTTACATGAAAGGCAGGGTAATAATCCGCTAAAGAATAATATCCCGTATGATCCCCGAATGGGCCTTCTAAGTGTAAATCCTCATTCACATCTACATATCCCTCTAATACAAACTCTGCTGAGGCAGGCACAAATATATCATTGGTAATAGACTTCACCATCTTAATAGGTCGTTTTCGAATATAACCCGCAAACATCATCTCATCAATCATCTTAGGTAATGGCGCCGTTGCTGCATACGTAATAGCTGGATCACAACCTAATGCTACTGATACCGGCATCTTCCCACCTAACTTACGGTACTTTTCATAGATTTCACGGCCATCTTTATGCAAATGCCAATGCATACCCGTTGTATTTTTATCAAACACTTGCAAACGATACATGCCGACATTCTGAGTCCCTGTCTCTGGATCTTTCGTAAAAATAAGCGGTAACGTAAAGAAACGTCCTGCATCTTCTGGCCAACACTTAAGTACAGGGAGCTTAAATAAATCTACAGCATCCCCTCTTTCTATAACCTCTTGACATTTCCCCTTACCTGGTACTTTAATTGGAAAAACTGTAGCTAGTCTACTAAGTTTAGGAATTGCTTTAATAGCTTTCTTTACCCCCAAATAACTATTGATATCAATAAGCTCTCTTATATCCCTTTCTAGTTGATTGATTTCACTTACCCCTAAAGCCAATGCCATTCTCTCATAACTGCCCATAGCATTAATAAGTACAGGATAAGGTGACCCTTTTACATTTTCAAATAATAAAGCAGGCCCCTCTGCCTTTGAAACTCGATCTGCTATCTCTGTAATTTCTAATTCATAGCTTACTTCTGTTTGAATTCGTTTTAATAAACACTTCTTCTCAAGTAAAGAAATGAAACTTTGCAAGTCCTTATAAGCCATATTCTGCCTCCTTCCTAATTTTTATTATTTACCGCACTCTTATATTTTTATCTGATATTTGGTCTAAATCAAAAAATCACCCAAATGGGTGATTTTCTAAATTATTATTTTAAAGCTTCTGCAACTGCTTCTAATAAAGCTGGAACTTTAATAGATACACCTGTTACTGCATCTGTGTTTCCTTCTTCATTAATAAGTGTTACTGCTGATAAATCGAAGTTGTTTTCTGCTAAGAATGCTGCAAGTGCATCTACTTGCTCATTCCATGGTGTACTTCCTTCACCCATGTTATATGTACCAGCTGCTGCTGCTTCATATTTGCTTGAACCATCTTCTGCACTAATGTAATCGAATTTAACACTTACTGGTGTTTCACCTTCGAATGTTACTGTTGCAACTGTTTTTCCTTTTTCATCAGCAACTTCTCCAACTTTTTCTGTTGTTTCTGCTGCTTCTGTAGTTTCTGTAGCTTCAACTGATGTTTCTGGTGTTGTAGCTGGTGCTTCTTCTTTAGCACCACAAGCTGTGAAAGCTAACATTGAACTTAATACTAATGCTAATACTGCAAATTTTTTCATAATACCCTCCAGATAATTGTTGTCAATTATTTCCTCATCATTATATAACATACTTTTTCCTTTTTCAATATTTTTGTTAACTATTTATCAATTTTATGTACACCTTTTTTAAGTATTGCTTCTTATTTGTATTCAACTCAACCACTGTTTTTTCAAGGTTTTCATCCCAACTTTAAGATATTCTTCTTTTAATATAGTCGTATACAAAAAAAGTTATAGCTTTTCCATATCGTTAATTATTATTCATTGTTTTATTATTATAAAATAATGAACAATATATCGTTTTCAATTCCTCGCTAATTTTTCGCACACAAAAAGGCCACCTCATTAAGAGGTGGCTTTTTCTTATACTAATCAAATAATTTAGATACTGATAAATCTTCGTGAATACGTCTAATAGCATCTGCAAAAATAGGAGCTACTGAAATCTCTTTGATTTTGCTGATTTTCTTTTCTTCTGGAATAGCAATTGTATTAAGAATTACAAGTTCTTCAATAGCTGAAGCTTCAATTCTCTCAATCGCTGGACCTGAAAGAACACCATGTGTACAGCAAGCGTAAACTGCTGTTGCACCTCTTTCTTTAAGTGCGTTAGCTGCATTACAAATTGTTCCAGCTGTATCAATCATATCATCTACTAAGATAACACGTTTACCAGAAACATCACCGATGATGTTCATGATTTCAGATACGTTAGCTTTTGGTCTTCTCTTATCAATAATAGCGAGAGGTATATCTAATTTAGTTGCAAATGCTCTAACTCTTCCTACACTACCAAGGTCAGGAGATACAGCTACTACATCATCAACTTGATCGCCTAATTTGTCAGCATAGTATTTTGTTAAAAGTGGCATACCTACTAAGTGATCTACTGGTATGTTGAAGAATCCTTGAATTTGTGAACAGTGTAAGTCCATTGTAAGAATTCTGTCTGCACCTGCTGTTTGAAGAATATCTGCTACTAGTTTTGAACTGATTGGGTCTCTTGCTCTTGTTTTTCTGTCTTGTCTTGCATAACCATAGTATGGAATAACCGCTGTAATACGTCCCGCAGAAGCACGTTTCATAGCATCAATCATAATTAATAATTCCATAAGATGTTCATTTGCTGGTGTTGATGTTGGTTGAATAATATAAACATCAGTACCACGTACTTTTTCGTCAATTTTTACGCTAATTTCACCATCGCTGAATTTCATAACTTCTGATTTACCAAGAGTCACGTCTAATCCTTGAGCAATCTCCTTAGCAAGTAGTGGGTGCGCGTTGCAAGTAAACACTTTAATATCAGTGTAATTTCTAATCATTTGAGTTAGTCCTCCTTCAATATAACGACCGTGTTTTCCGCAAAACATTATACCATGATTGTATACAAAATGCAAAGCATACATTCATTTTCGTGACAATATACTATGTTTTTATTTATTTTTGGCGTTTTTTTGTAACCCATTCTAGTTTATTCTCTTGTTTTGCACGAGCAATTGCTAAACTATTTTTAGGTACTGTGTCAGTTATTGTTGAACCTGCAGCTGTATAAGCATTATCTTCTACAGTTACTGGTGATACTAGGTTTGTATTACACCCAATAAAGGCATTATCCCCAATTGTTGTGCGGTGTTTCTTTTGACCATCATAGTTTACAACAACTGTACCACAACCAAAGTTTACATTTTGTCCTACATCTGCATCTCCTACATAAGTAAGGTGAGAAATCTTTGTTCCATCACCAATATTAGCATTTTTGATTTCTACGAAATCGCCAACTTTGATATTTTTACCAATATGAGAGTTTGGTCTAATGTAAGCAAATGGGCCTACGTGTGTACCTTCATCTACACTACTATCTAAAATTACGCTAATTTCCACATCTACATTATTACTAAGCACAGCATTTTTAAGTTTAGAATGGTAACCAATGCGGCAGCCTTCTCCAATTACTGTTTTCCCTTCTAACATACAGCCTGGTTCGATAATTGTATCTTTACCAATAACTACATCTGGGCAAATATATGTGCTATTAGGATCAATAAGTGTTACCCCATTTGCCATATGTTTTGCATTAATACGTTGTTTCATGACCTCTGTTACACCAGCAAGTTGTGCTCTTGAATTTACACCAGCAATATCATCCTTTTCCTCTGTTGCTACTGCATCTACAAGATGGCCTTCATTGCGTAAAATCTCAATAGTATCTGTAAGGTAATATTCATTTTGTGCATTTTGGTTTGTAATTTTTGATAAGGCGTAATCAAGAAGTTTACCATTGAACACATACATTCCACCATTGATCTCTTGAATTTTTTGTTCTTCAAGATTTGCATCTTTTTGTTCAACGATTTTTAGTAAATGCCCATTTTCATCTCTTACAATACGTCCATAACCCGTTGGATCATCCATAATAGCTGATAATACTGTTAAAGCATTATTTTGACTTCTGTGGAATGCTAACATTTTTTCTAGTGTTTCCCCTGTAATAAGTGGTGTATCACCGCATAAAATAAGTACTTCATCTGCATCTTTTATAAAGTCTTTCGCTTGCATCACTGCATGGCCTGTTCCTAATTGCTCTTTTTGAAGCACATAAGTCATACCTTCTCCAAGTTTAGCTTTAATATTCTCTGCTTTATGCCCAATAATAATACAGATTTCGTCTACTCCTACATACTCAGCAGCTGCAATAGGATATTCTACAAGTGCCTTGTCAAAAACCTTGTGGAGTACTTTAAGTTCATTTGATTTCATACGTGTACCCTGACCGGCTGCAAGTATTAATGCTTTTGTTTTCATTTTACTCTTCCTTTCACGATTTTATTCCTTTTGTATTTTCTCACCTTATTATACTTTATGCAATACTTATCTAAAATCATCCTGTTTTCTAAAAATCAACTTTTCTAGTCTACACAAAAAAAAGGATGTTGTAACATCTACAACATCCTCACAATAGATATGTAATTATTCTTGGATATCTAAATCACTTTCATCAGCAATAGCTACTTCATCAGAAAGTAAAATCATTTCGTATTTTTCAAGAACTTGATTTTGAATACGATCTCTTGTTTCTGAGTTAATAGGATGTGCTATATCTCTAAATTCCCCATCAAGTGTTTTACGACTTGGCATAGCAATGAATCGTCCTTTATCTCCTTCAATAACTTTAATATCGTGTACAACAAATTCATTATCAAATGTTACTGATACAACAGCTTTCATTTTTCCATCTTTATTAATTTTTCTTACTCTGATATCTGTAATTTCCATGAGCAAATCCTCCCTGTTTTTATCTAGTGCCTTTTGTTGGCTATCCTATTAATATATCTATTATTATTTGAATTATAAGATATTTTCAATAAATAGTCAATATTTTTTTCTTTTGGCTCATAATTCCATTATTTTTTTATTTTTAACCAACTAGAATTTTCATTTTTTTAATTGTTTTTTGTGCACTTTAAACAATATTTCTTTTCTCTAATAAAATAATCTTGTCTTTAGTTCCGATAACCTTTTGGCCATCAGATACAAAAACTTGTTTATCTAGTATAGCGTTCTCTATAACGCAGCCCTTACCAATCGTTGCCCCTTCCATAATAATGGAATTCTTAACAACAGAACCCTCACCTACAAATACACGTCTAAAGAGTACAGAGCTTTCAACCTGACCATTAATAATATCTCCACCGCTAATAATGCTATTCACAGCTTTTGCCTGCGTGTTAAACTTAGCAGGTGGTTCATCCTTTGCTTTTGTAGAAATATAAGGATATTCATTGAAGAATAATCCTCTTACTTCTGGTGTTAAGAAATCCATATTAATGCGATAAAATTCTGGAATATCTCTAATTCTTCTCCAGTAGCCCTCATAACGATAGCCATAAATTTTTAATTTTTTACGATATCTCATAATAATATCATTAACAATACTATATCTGCCGTCCGCTTCTAGTTCCTCAAGTAATCTAATTAACAGCTCTCTACCGATTACATATTCCCCAAGAGATACTGTGGTATTTTGAGGATCTATTGGTTTTTCTTCAAACTCTAACATTCTATCATTTTCATCTAATCCAATTACACCATAGTCTTGCACTTCATAGGTTTTCATATCCTTATAAATAATAGTGATATCTGCACCTTTTTGTTCATGATACTTAATTACCTTCTCATAATCTATCTTATAAATTTCTTCACCAGATGTAATTACAACATATGGTTCATTGCTTTTCTTAAGAAACTCAATGTTTTGATAAATACAGTCTGCTGTTCCTCTAAAACTAAAAGAATCTTGACTAGCCATATTAGGCGTAAACAAGAAAAGCCCAGTCTTTTTTCTTCCGAAATCCCACCATTTAGATGACCCAATATGGTCGGCTAAGGATCTTGCACTATATTGTGAGATAACAGCTACTTTTTTTATACCTGAGTTGCTTAAGTTACTAAGTGCAAAGTCTATAGAGCGGTATGACCCACCAATTGGCATAGCCGCTACATTTCTTTGCTTTGTAAGCACTCCAAGTGTTGTTCTTTTACCACCAGCTAATACAATACCAATAGCTCTCATTTCATTCCCCCCTTACACAATTAATGAATGTCCACTCTCTAAAACACCATCCAAGTAATGTTCTTGTAATGTATGTCCACCAACTTCACAGTTTTTACCGATTGTTACATTGCTAGGTACCACTGTATTATCACCAATAACAGTAATGCCACTTGAGTAAATACGTGCTTTAGTAATATGTGGTACATTTTCACCCACACCAATCACCGTATTTTCTCCAATCTCTGATTTTTCAGATACAATACAGTTGTCTAACTGTGCACCTTTTCGAATAACAGTTTCAGCCATAACAATTGAATTCTTTACGACTGCACCTTCTTCAATAATAACTCTTGGTCCTAACACTGAATTATGTACTTCCCCATAGACTTCGCACCCCTCTGAGATTAGGGATTGTCTTATTTCTGCACCTTCTCCTATATATTGTGGGAGTTGGTGTTCTATATTGGTATAAATCTTCCAAAACTCATCATATAAATTGAATACAGGTACTGTTTCTGTAAGCTCCATATTTGCCTTCCAGTACGCTTCAATTGTTCCAATATCTCGCCAATAGTCATTGAACTGATAAGCATACACGTTCTTCTCACTATTGATCATATCAGGAATAATATGTTTACCAAAATCGCTTGCTTCATGAATAGTATTATCTTTGATTAAAGCTTTTTTAAGTACATCCCATGTAAAGATGTAAATACCCATAGAGGCTAAATTACTCTTTGGTTTTTCTGGCTTTTCTTCAAATTCAATAATCCTTCCCTCTTCATTAGTGTTCATGATACCAAATTGATTGGCAATATCCATTGGGACCTCAATGACTGCAATCGTGGCATCTGCATTATTTTTCTTATGCTCTTCGAGCATAGCACTATAATCCATCTTATATACATGGTCTCCGGAAAGAATCAAGACATATTCTGGATTATACTCGTCTATATATCTAATATTATGGTATATGGCATTGGCTGTTCCTGAATACCAAGAACCTTCATTGCCTTTGACGAATGGTGGTAAAACTGTTACCCCTCCATTTCTTCTATCCAAGTCCCAAGGTATCCCAATACCTATGTGTCTTGTAAGAAGAAGTGGTTCATATTGTGTAAGTACCCCGACTGTATCAATACCTGAATTAATACAGTTACTCAGTGGAAAGTCTATAATTCTGTATTTTCCACCGAACATAACAGCAGGTTTAGCAATCTGCTTAGTAAGAATGCCTAACCTGCTTCCTTGTCCGCCTGCTAACAGCATAGCGATCATCTCTTTCTTCTTCATGCAATCCCTCCTAACTATTCATAAGTGCAATTTTAGAATAAGTTTGAATTCATTTATGCATAAATATTTTAACATTTTACCAATTTTTTTACAATATTTAATTTATATATTATTGTATAAAAATTTATAACATTTCAACAATGACCACTATGCACTTTTTAATTAAATACCACGATACACATTAACTTCTTTAGTTGTTTCATCTACTGTATCTAACCATAATAACGTTTTAAAGTCGTTAACAACTTTTTCTTCTGGCATTTTAGTTGCCATGAGTACCCCTACTCCTACAATTTCTGATTCAAATTCTTGCATTAAGTCAATAATACCTTTAGCCGTTCCACCAGCCTTCATAAAATCATCAATAAATAATACTTTTGATCCTTTTTTTATAGCCTTTGTTGATAAACACATTGTTTTAATACGATGGTTACTGCTTGTAATATAATTCATATGAATAACAGTCCCGTCTGTAAGCTTACTTTGATTTCTTACTACAACCATTGGTTTGTTAAGTACCATAGCTGTCATAAGCGCAATAGGAATCCCTTTAGTCTCTACTGTAATGACATAATCTATTTCTACATCTTTAAAGAGACTTGCAAGTGCAATCCCGATATTCTTAGAAATATTTGGGGTATATAAAAGATCATTCGTATAAATATATCCTCCAGGAATAATACGGTCTGGACGATTAATCAGCGTACATAACTCATCTGCAAAGTTTTCCATCTGTTCTTTAGACATAAGTGGATTGTAATATACGCCTCCCGCTGCTCCTGAAATAGTTTCAATTGCTCCTATCTCATAATTTGCAAATATTTCTCTTATAGTATCTAAATCCTCGCTAATTGTTGATTTCGCACAGTTAAATATGTTACAAAAATGTGTTAGCGTAAAAATTTTATTTGGATTGTTCGTTAAAATATTAGTAATAACACTAATACGATCATGTTTTTGTACCTTTTTCATTGACATTCTCCTTTATTGTTTCCTTATTTATAGTTTATTTTAATAATTACGTATATTACAAAATAAATTTTATAGATTTACACTTATTATATACAAATAACCGAATATTTAAAAGCTTCCAGCTAAAAACATTCACTTTTTAAAAATATTTGTTAATTAATTTGCACTTAGTATATACTTATAAAATATGATGATGCATAATATGATAAGAGGCATCTTATTTTAAATGATAATTACATTCATTGAAAGGATATTAATTCTATGACAAATCTTATTTCCTTATCTAACAAGAAAAAAATTCACTTCATCGGTATTGGTGGTATCAGCATGAGTGGTCTTGCTGAAATTGCTCATACTAGAGGCTTTGCTGTAACAGGCTCAGACATGAAAAGTTCACATACAACACTACATCTTGAAAGCCTTAATATTCCTATATATTACGGTCATGCTGCTTCTAACATTGAAGAAGGTGTAGACTTAGTAGTTTATACAGCTGCAATTCACGAAGATAACCCAGAAATCCAAGCTGCTAAAGCTGCAAACATAGAACTTGTTACACGTTCACAATTCTTAGGCCTTATTATGAAGGACTATAATTTCCCAATTTGTGTTGCTGGAACACATGGAAAAACAACAACAACTTCAATGTTAACACATGGCCTTTTAGCAGCTAATTTAGACCCTACTATTACAGTTGGCGGTATCTTAAAAGCTATTCATGGTAATATCCGTATTGGACATACGAAATATTTTGTAACTGAAGCCTGTGAGTACTGTAACAGTTTTTTAGACTTCTTCCCAAAAGTTGGTATTATCTTAAATATTGAAGAAGATCACTTAGACTTCTTTAAAGATATTAATGACATTCGTGCTTCTTTCCAAAAGTTTGCTAGTACCATTCCAGCTGATGGTTTCTTAGCTATTAATGGTGCCACACCAGATTTAGATGCCTTCAAGGCTCCACTTCACTGCCAAGTTGAAACCTTTGGTCTAGATGATTCTTGTAACTGGCATGCCAAAAATATTACTTTTGATAACAGAGCATGTGCTAGCTTTGATGTTTACTATAATGGTACTTTTATGCTTAACCTTAAACTTCACGTAACAGGTACTCATAACATTTTAAATGCTTTATCTGTATGTAGCGTTTACCATTACTTAGGGCTTGATTTAAATATTTTAAATGAAGGTCTCAAAGAATTTACTGGTGCAGACCAACGTTTTGAAATTAAAGGAAAATTTAACAATATCACAGTTGTAGATGACTATGCGCACCACCCTACTGAAATTGCCGCAACTTTAGATGTTGCTAATAACTACCCTCATAAACATCTGTATGTTGTTTTCCAACCACATACTTATACACGTACAAGAGCATTCTTAAATGACTTTGCCCGCGTACTTCAAAAAGCAGAACATGTTATTATTACAGATATTTATGCGGCTCGTGAAAAAGACCCTGGTGATATCTCAAGTAAAAACATTGTAGAGCTTATGGCTGCAGCTGGCAAAGATACACTTTATATGAAAGATTTCACTGAAATCGCTAATTATTTAAAAGCAAATGCTAGTGACGGTGACCTTATCATTACAATGGGCGCTGGTAACGTTAATCAAATTGCAGACATCTTATTAGGCTAAATATCAGCTTACCTTAAACCTTTAAGAATATACATGTTTTATATTAATAAATAACTTTATAAATACCAACAATATATAAGAGGGTATCCTACTTGTTAAATTTATTAACTTTTTGTAGGGCCCTCTTTACCTTTTCTTTTATTTTTCTTATCATATTTTCTACGTTTTGTGCTATAATACTAACACAGAAAATGATTATTCACAAAGGAGGTGTCTTAATGGCATATATTAAATCCAAACTCACAAGCCAAGCTTATGTGCATATACCTTACTGGTTTATTACAGACTATATGCCAAAGGCACTTAGTGGGGATTTAAAAGTATACCTTTATTTATTTGCCCTTTCTAGTGATCCTAATGGTGTACGTCTTTCTTTAGAAGAGGTAAGTCAAAAGCTTGATATGCTTTATTCTGAACTCCTTCAGGCGCTTCGTCATTGGCATAAAAAAAGAGTACTCTGCTTCGAAGAAATCTCTAGTGATGAATTTAACTTAGAATTCTACCTTGATAAACCACAACCTATTGCTGAACCTAAAAGCAATGCTGTACCTAAGGTAGTACAAGCACCTAAACCTTCTTTTAGCAAAACTATTATTCATCAATCTAGACCTGAATATCGTACTGAAGAGATTAATCTTTACATTCAGGATTCACCAGATGTCACTAAACTTTTTAAAGTTGCAGAACAATACTTAGGTAGACTTTTAACCATTACAGATCAAAAGATTTTATTTAGCTTTTATGATTGGCTCCATATGCCATTTGATCTTATTGAATTTTTAATTGAACACTGTGCGTCAAATAATCATAAAGCTATTCACTATATTGAAAAGGTTGCTATCAGTTGGGTAGATGAAGGCATCTTAACTGTCGAGCAAGCCAAAGAAAAAGTAAGTCAAAGTAAACTTTACTTCAAAATTTTATCCGCACTCGGCTGCTCTAAAAATAATGTCACTGAAGTAGAACGTAGCTGTATAGATAAATGGCTAAAAACCTATAATTTCAATATGGACATTATCCTAGAAGCTTGTAAACGTACTGTTATGCAAACTAGTAAACCTAGTCTTAACTACACTGACCGTATCTTAACTTCTTGGTATAATGATAGCGTTAAATCTTTAGAAGACATTACTGCTCTCGATAAAGCACGTGAAAGCAAAAAAGCTATTGCACAAAGTGGTGAACAAAATACTAAACAGCCACCTAAAGTGACTAAGTTCAATAACATTTACTCTCACAACTGGGACTTTGATGAACTAGAAAAATTAGAACGTGAATATATTGAACGTACATTAAATGGAGGAAGTTAAAATGAGTACAAAAGAACTACAATATAAACGTCTTATTCGAGAATACGACTTAAAACGTACTGCTGAAACTCAAGCTTCTTTAAAACGTACTGCTGAGGTATATGAAAAGATTCCTCAAATTCAAAAGATAGATCAGGAATTAAGCCAAACAGGCATTAATTTAGTCCGTCAAATGTTAAATAAATCTAAGGATTCATCTTCACTAGAAGATTTTCATAAACATTCTGACGATCTACTTCTTACTAAAAAGATGCTTTTAGTTGAAGCTGGTTTTCCACCAGACTACCTTGATATTCATTATGATTGTCCTATTTGCAAAGATACAGGTTTTGTAGGTAACAAACCTTGTACCTGTTTTAAGCAAGGTCTCATTGATATGGCCTACGAACAATCTAACCTTAAGAACATATTAGCCCTTGAGAACTTCTCTTCTTTCAATATAAATTATTATTCTAAAGAAAAAACTGAAGGGCAACCTTATTCACCTTATCACAATATGTCCCTTATTTATCAAATGTGTGTGGGCTTTATTGAAAAATTTGATTTTGAAAAGGGTAATTTACTTTTTCACGGAAATACAGGGCTCGGCAAAACATTTTTATGCAACTGTATTGCTAAGGAACTCTTAGATAAGGGCTATACTGTTTTATACCTAACAGCGCCTCAGCTTTTTAAGTTATTTGATGAAGCAAGATTTCATCGTGAAGACTTAGGCGATGATTCTAAGGATATTTTAAATACATTAACGACTTCTGATTTACTCATTATAGATGATTTAGGCACAGAATCTTCTAATGCACCATCTTTAAGTGAGTTTTTTGACGTCTTAAATACACGTTATTTAAATCAACTTTCCACTATCATTTCTACAAACTTAGCACCTAATGAGTGGAATAACTATTACTCAGAACGTATCGTTTCACGTATTTTTGGAAATTATACTTCTCTTAAATTCTATGGTAAAGACATTAGACTTTTAAAGAAATATGCTCAAAAATAAAAAAGCATTGTTGCAAACTTATCTTTTTGCAGCAATGCTTTTATTTTTGTCCAAAACTTTTATAGTTTTTTGATATTTTTAACAACTCGTTAATATATATAATATAGACGTTATTATATTATGGAGGTTCTTATGTTCCATACAGTTCAACTTTCAAAATCGGATCCAACACCTTTATACATACAGCTTGCCTCTGAACTTGCCAAACTCATTCAAGCAAACTTATTAACAGGTGGTATGAAGCTTCCTGCTATTAGATATCTTTCTAAGCAACTTGCCATCAATCGAGATACAGTTGTGAGTGCCTATAGGCTTTTAGAAAATCAAGGTCTTGTAGAAGGTCATATTGGTAAAGGAACTTATGTTGTCCCTATTTCCCAAAAAACTTCTAAGACTCCTCCTGTTAAAAATGCTAATATATATTGTAGTAATCTAGGTTTTTCAAAAGATCATTTTCCTTCTTCAATCTGTCTTAACTTAGCGACTAAACTTATTACTGAAGAAGGTTGGGAAGCATTTTCTGATCCACTCTACCGCAATAGACACTTTTTAAAACAAAATATCGAAGAATTTTTAAGCAAAAACCTTAGCATTCATCCTCATTTTGGAGAAGTAAGACTTATAAAATCTATTGATAACTTCTTACTCTCACTTTTTAAATTTTCTCCTAAAGCCGGTATCTGTGTTGAGAATCTTAGAGACTTAACAGCTTCATGCTATTTACGTTCTATAGGCGCAAGACTCTATGAAATCCCCTTATTAGATGATGGCATTGATTTAGATATTTTAGAAAAGTATTTACGTACCGGTACTGTTTCTTATATTATGATTTCACCTTATCTGCAAAATCCTACTGGCATTTGCTATAGTGAATCTAATAAAAAGTCTCTTATAAACTTAGCTGAAAAGTATGATTGCTACATTATTGAAGATGGTACTTTTAATGAGTTTATATTTGACCATACACCTTTAGTACCACTTTATGAGCATTATTCTAAGGAACGGGTTATATTTTTATATCATTTTTCTAGGTTATATATGCCCTACCTTACTTATAGCTTTGCAGTGTTACCTCATATGCTTATGAAACGTATAGCTGATGATACTTCTTGTACCTTCAATGAGCGACTCTTACTTTATTATCTCGAATCTACTAGTTTACCGAAACTCCAAAAAGAGCTTTTTGAAGAATCTAAACATAAATATGAATTCTTATACAAATCACTAAAGGAACTTGCTAATAAATTTGAAGTGAAGTCTACCCATGGAGGACTTTCCTTTTGGATTAAACCATTAACTACAAATAGGGAGACGTTTTGCCAATACTTATCAAAGTCTGGCTTCATCGTCTCCCCAGGTAATCTTTTTACAACTCAGGATAGCTGTGAATTTGTAAGACTTTCTATCTCACAACTCCCATTAGAAGATATTGAAAAACTTATTTACTTATTAAATAATCTTGTTTAATTGGGTTCATAACCGCTTATAAGTACATCATCATAATATAGTGCAGCACCATTTATATAAGAGAAGTCATTACTTTGTGTATAACTAGACCAATCTGTTTTTGCAACACGTATATTTACACTTAATGTTGCTGCACTATTCATTACTGCATCTGTATTTGAAAAGCTTACTTCTAGATAGCTATCAGCCAAATCTGTACTATTTTCTACTTCATATACATTTGCATTTACACTACCACCTAAACTTACATACCAAGGTGCAACACTATAAGAAATAGCAGCACTATCACAGTAAGCACTTTGGCTTAAATTACCATCTGAAGTAAAGTAATAGCGAATTTTCACCTTAGATAAATCAAAATTTCCTTCACCTGTTACCAGTGCAAAGGTGTAAGACAGTGTATTAGATACTTCATTACTATTATTAATTACACTTAAATTAAGTGTAGATGCATCTACATCAGTGCTCATATTATCATCAGTATTCGTACTATCATCAGTATTCGTATTATCATCAACTACCGTATTATCTCCCGACGTACTTCCTCCCGTTTGCTCGTTACTGGGAAAACCACTCCCAGGACGTGTTGGAGGTGTTCCTCCACCACTTGGTCCACCCGGATTCATACCGCCACCTGGGTTCATACCACCTCCCATGCCACTACCAAATATGCTACCGCCTATTTGTGTTACCATAGAAGTTGTTGTAAAGCTTGTACTCTGGCTACCTTCTGTGTAAGTGCCACCTGTATAAAGCCCATGAAACTCATCAGCACCGCTTACACTTCCACCTGTATAAACTGTATATGTTGCATTTGTTGTAAGACCTGGTGCACTAAATAACATTGTATTATAAGATTGTGGTATTTTATATGTTAACACATCCTCACCACTGGCATTTTGAATATGAAGTAATGACCCTGCTGTATAGCTCCCTAGCACAACAGATGCTTGTGTACAGCTATTAGCCGTTGGTCCACTTGTTTCACCACCAAGTCCAATAATTGTCCCACCATTTATTGAAAAGGCACTTGCATCACAATCAAATCCACATTCAGGGCTTCCTGCCCCTACTGCAATAATGGTACCACCATTTATTGTCATTGTTCCATTTGAATCAATGGCATCATTTCCTGATGAATAACAATATAGCTGTCCTCCATTTATTACTAGACTTGTTGTAGCATTTAAACAATCATCACTTCCTGTAATACTAATATTACCATCGTTTATGATCATATTTGCTTTGCTTTCTATGCCCTCACCGCACTTTACAATATTAATGTTTCCTCCATTAATAGTAAGGTCAGTATCTGCATGAATGCCATCATCTGCCGAATTAATTGTAATATCACCATCATTAATTACAATATCTCCTTCGCAGTCTATCGCATCATCACTAGTAGTGGTAATATTCAATGTTCCGCCATCTATTGTAATATTATCATTAGCATGAATGCCATCCTTCACATTTGATGTTACATTAATCACACCATTTTCAATAATAATATCATCATCACTCACAATACCATGTTTGTAATTGCCCGTTACATTGAGTGTTCCTTTTCCCTTAATTTCAAGAGTATCATTACTAAAGAGTGCTCCCTTAGCATCAATATCAGACGCATAACTTGAACCATCTTTTAAGGTATTTACTGTCCCTTCCTCTAGGGTAATAAATGCCTTCTTAGCATTTGTAAAGCAAATGGCAGGCCCATTAGAATTCGTAATACTTGCACCATTTAATCTTAATTTTACCTTTTCTTCTGTATTAACCTCAATCATACCATTTGATAAAGTACCTGTAACTGTAAAATCTCCTCCTTCTGTAATGGTAATGACATTGTCACTTACACTTACGCCAGAGCCTGTACAAGTAATCGCCCCATCTAATGTAATCGTTCCTACATTGTCTTTCCAGGCCTCACTATCATCTGTCTCAGCAACTGTAGTTGTTGTTGCTGCCATAATCATAGAGGCTTGACCTGTAAAAGGTACTGTAAGCATTGCAGATACCCCTAATATTTTTTTCAAAGTTTTCCCCATCTTCATTTCTAACATCTCCTATTCACTTAAAAAGTATTTAGCCCTTACGCATTTTCTGTTTTCCATATCTCTTTAAGTTGTAATAAGATTATCTGCTTTGTAATAAATTTCTACGCATAAACGCGTTCTTCTTGTCCACTTACAGTAAGAACAATGTTTAAATTGCCATTTCTACATCTTAAGGCATCTATAAATTCTTTCTTATTTTTTTCTGGTTTAAGTTTAATTTTGTAAATTACCTCAAACAAAGCACCAAACTCTCTCGTTTTTACTTTGTCCATATTGAAAGAAAGTGTATACTCTTCAAATATATCATTAAAAACTTCTTCGTAATTCATATCTTCTGGTACTGAAATTTTAAGTTGCATAAAAGGTATTTTAGGTACTGCATAGTGAATTAAATTTAAAACCAACATAAGCATGCAAATAATCGCAGTAACTAACACTGCATAGGTAATATAGCCTGTCCCACATGCTAATCCTACTGCTAGAGTTATAAAGATATATGTAATATCCTTTGTATCTGAAAATGTTGTCCTAAATCTAATAATTGAAAAAGCACCTGCCAAACTAAATGCTCTTGCCACATTATTGCCTACTAAAAATATAATAACTGCAATCACTACTGGTAAAACTAATAATGTCACTACAAAGCTTGGTACATACCCTTCTTTCTTATGCGTTCTCATATACACTAAACTAACAACTAATCCTAGTATGACGGCTACTCCTAGTACGATTAAACTATTAGTTACTGTTAAGACACTCTCTTCTCCTGTTCCCATTAAACTTTCTAACATGCACTGCCCTCCCTAATTTCTCGATTTCGCCCCTGTTCTAAACAGTATCGTTTATACTCCGTCCCGTATTTAGAAAAACTAGTTGTATATATCTTAAGTTCCGATAATATACTTGTCAGCCAAAGAGGCATTGCATCTAATATCTTAATTTCCATTAGATATTGTCCCTTATCTAAGAGCTGATTTCCATAACATCCTTTTTCAAGGTACACTTCATCTCGACGCGTTGTAATCTGCTTATCAAATGTTATTCGAAATTCTCTATTGTCTTTTCCAAAAAAGGCTTTTCGCTCATAGCTGATATATACTTTCGGATATACTTTGTTGCATTTCAAGAAATAAAGAATTTCATTCATCACTTGTTTACTCATATATCCCTCGGTCTTAGGGATACTACCTCTTTCCAAAAGATCATAAGCTTCACCTAAAGTGAGAACTACTCTTCGCTTATTTACAATACCACCTATTTTTTTTTTAAGCTCAAGAAATACTTTATCATCTCTACTTCTGGGTATTGTATAGCTTCTAAGTCTCAGCTTCTCTTTATAATACGGTTTAGCTAATGAATGTCTTATTAAACTATCATGAGCCGTATCATAATAAATATTATAAATACTGTATTGTTTACCATCCTTACAATACTCATCTGGTGACATGTACTCTAATAGTCTTGGTATAAGTGCATCATACTGCATTTTAGTCAGCATAAACTTCTTTTCATAACGCTGAAATGATGTAATGGCCATACGATTACTCCTTTCTGTTTTAATGATAATTTTCCTCCCCAAAAATCATCAGAACTATTAATTCAATATTAATAATAGGTTAACTTTTTATGTTAATCGCTTAATATTTATTTAATAATTCATAAAAAAAGTATAATGCATTTTATATTAATAGTAAATATTTTTTCGAAAAATGTATGTTTTTTTAATATATAATGATACTTTTATTTCCATCACAAAAAAACAGCGACCTTAGTTTAATTACTAAAGTCACTGTTCCACACCTTCAAAATATCGTACTATTCCTAAATAAATACTCCATGCCATTTTGTCTTGATAAAGATCATCATTTAATTTAGCTTCTTCTTCTGAATTAGTTAAAAAACCACATTCTACAATAACAGATGGAATCTCTATCGCCTTCAAAACATAATAATTGGCATTACTCTTTGCTTCTCTTCGATTTTCAGTATCAGCGTTTTCTTTGATACTTCTTTGAATAAGTGTTGCTAATGCCTTACCATGCTCAGATTTTTTACTATAAAAAGCCTGTGCCCCTCTTACACTAGGTTGTGAAAAGGAGTTTTGATGGATACTTACTACAATATCACCGTCTGCAGCCATCTGTTTCCTTTGGGCCATATCTTTACTTTTATGTTTAACCCCTTCCATGCCATCTACATCATTATCTGTAGTTCTTGTCATTACTACCATCGCTCCAGATTGCTCTAGATAATCTCTTAATTTAAGTGCAATCTTTAAATTTAAATCTTTTTCATCTTCGCCATTAATCCCAGGTTTTCCTGGGTCAAACCCACCATGCCCAGGGTCTACTATTATTACCTTAGAGGATGTAGCAGTCCCCATAGTTTCTACTGTTTTTTCATGTGCTACATTATATTTAAAATAAGATACACCACAAATAACTGCAACTAAGGCTATTACTAATAATGGTATTTTAAAATGACGCATATACTCACCTCATCTTTTCATACTTGTCCCTTCTAGTTTATTAAAATGAGGTGAATTCTATACCATTTATTTTTCTAAAAGTGCTAAGGAGTCCCAACTATCTAGTGTCTCAAGGCCTAACTTCCATGCCCCATATCCAGCTAAATCATACTTATTTGCGAGCTGAATACGTGCAGCTATCGTTTCACTTGTTTCAAGCCAAATTTTATAAGTACCATCTTCTACTTTTTTTTCTGCATAAGGCTGTCCACTATTAGGATCAAGTGTCGGTGTAACACCCCATTCTTTGACCTTAGCTTCTGCCGCACTCATTGTATAAGAACGCGTTTCTAAACCATGAGCCGTTTCCTTCCATAAACGCGTATAGAATGGTATACCTAATACAAGTTTATCATTTGGTACTTCTTCAAGGTTTTTCTTAATCCCATCTTCTACCCAAGGAATTTCTGCTACAGAACCTGCTTCTTCTGAACCTAAATGATGCTGATCATAAGCCATTACAATGAAATAATCACATAATCCCGAAATTTTAGCTCTTTCATAGTGGCTTGACCAATTAGATGGCATATACACATCTACTGTTACTAAGATTCCAGCTGCTTTAAGCTGTGGATATAATTCTCTCATAAATTGTACCCAAACAGCGCTTGTTTCTGTTTGAATATTTTCAATATCAATATTAATGCCATCATAACCATATAATCTTGCTTTTTCTATCAGTTGATCAATAACAAATTGCCTTTTGGCTGTACTTGAAAGTACTACCTCAGTCAATCCAGGTTCTGTGAAATTATGACTTATAAGTGCCCAAACCTGTAAACCTCTTTTATGTGCATTGTCCACATATGCTTTATTCCCTAAATCACTTAGGTTACCATTTTCATCTGCAAATTGGAACCAAGTAGGTGAAATAACATTAGCTTCTGTAACACGTGAATATTTCGTACTATTCCAGTCTCCTGCTGTTTGTACAGTCACCTGATCCCAGACAAGTCGCACTTTTTCACCTAACGGATTACTTGGCCATGTCTCGATACTACTCAATGCTCTACCTGCTACATCTGTTAAATCCTTTAAATTATCTTCTGGTATATAACCAATAATACCATTTTCACTTCTTACCCTTGCAAAGCCATCTTCAATAGAAAAGACTACGACCTTCTCGCCTCTTTTAAGTGTTTCTATCACCGTTGTTTTTTGAAGCGGATGTGTTCTAAGGCTTGTACTACGTCTTATAGTCCCTATCTGACTTCCTTTAGTTATATCATTTATGATATATAATTTATTTTCTTGCCCAGGCGTAATTTCTATCCCAGCTTTATCTCTAAGGAGGTCTTCTGGAACATATAGCATGTCATCTATAGTTTTAATACTATACTCTACTTGAACTTCCTTGCCATTTAAGCGTGCTTTATCACTATTTGGATATAGCCTTAAAACATTTCTTACATCTGTTATGGTCATAATCTTTTCTGCTTCATCATAAAAAATCACTGTGTCTAAGTAATCTCTTACAACTTCATAACTTATATATATTTTTCCATCAATTATCTTAACAGGATTCTTTAAATTAATCCTTTGATCATCATAAACTAAATTATATTCATTCTCTTTAAATTCATCAAAATATGTCAGTGGATCTACTATATCTCCTACTGGCACAAATCTGCTCGCCGCAATTACGACCAAAACTATTGCAATTAACCCCACTACGACTTTTTTAAACATCTTTTCCCTCCTAACAAGTCTAGTATAACACACAAACCCTAATATATATAGCTTGCTAACTTGTCAAATTTTGAATGCATTATTTTATTATTTTATTTAATATGTTTTATAGAGAAACCAACTAAAACCTTGAAGCTGGGCGAAAGTACTACTACCTTACTAAAATGTTGGCAGGTATAATTAAAGTAGGGACTATAGTTTTATCTCAGATTCAATCAAAGCGAATCCGAAGGAAAACTATAGTCCCTACCTTATCTATGCCATCTATGCCCCTTAACTAAAAAAAGGTAGTAGCACTTTCGTACTACCACCTTTTATATTTTATTTATCAATTACAATATTTTGATCTCTATTTGGCCCTACACCAACCATAGTAATTTTACATCCAACGAGTTCTTCAATTCTTGCAATATAGTTTTTAACTGTTTGAGGTAATTCTTCATAAGTACGGATATGAGAAATTTCTCCCCATCCTTCCATCTCTTCATATACAGGTGTACATTTTTCTAAGTCTTCAAGACTAGCTGGGAAATATTTAATTACTTCTCCATTAAATTCATAGCCTGTACAAATCTTAACTTTTTCTAAGCCTTTTAATACGTCAATTTTATTAAGTGCAATTTGAGTTAAACCACTTGTTCTAACTGCAAATTCACCAATTACTGCATCAAACCATCCACAACGTCTTGGGCGACCTGTTACTGTACCAAATTCATGACCTTCTTCTCTGATACGATCACCTGTTGCATCATGAAGTTCTGTTGGGAAAGGACCTTTACCTACACGTGTAATATACCCTTTCATAACCCCGATACATTCATCAATCATAGTTGGGCCTATACCAGCACCAATACAAGCTCCACCTGTAATTGGGTGTGAAGATGTTACATATGGGTATGTCCCAAGATCTAAATCAAGAAGTGTACCTTGCGCACCTTCAAAGAGTACTTCTTTACCTTCTTTAATAGCTTCATAAACTTCTACTGTTGTATCAATTACATGTGGTTTTAAACGTTCAGCATATTTTCTATATGTTGCAATAATTTCTTCTGCATCGAACTGTACATCTTGCTCATATACAAATTTAAGCATTGCATTTTTAACTTTAACGTTTTCTCTTACTTTTTCAGCAAATACTTCTTCATGATATAAATCGCACACACGAATACCAGAGCGTTCTGCTTTATCCATATAACATGGTCCAATCCCCTTCATAGTTGTTCCAATGTCTTTACCATCTTTTGCCTTAAGTGATTCTTTTGCTTTATCAAGCGCTTTGTGGTATGGCATTACAAGATGTGCTCTTGTACTAATTTTAAGTGTACTTACATCTATTCCTTTAGCTACTAAACCATCTATTTCACCTAAAATACCTTCAGGATCAATAACTACACCATTACCTACTAAACAAGTCTTTCCAGGATATAATATACCAGAAGGTATAAGTTGGAATTTATAAACTTCATCATTTACAGCAACAGTATGACCCGCATTATTTCCTCCTTGGCAACGTACAACTACGTCTGCTTTCTCTGATAAAATATCTATTATTTTAGCTTTTCCTTCGTCTCCCCATTGTGCTCCTATTACTACTTTAGTTGGCATGGTTACACATCCTTTCGATATTTCTATTCACGTTTATCTGTTCAACACGTTTATCATATCAGACATCTTTCTATAAATCAATAATAACCTCGAATATTTATTTATTTTATAGAGAAAACGTTCGTCAATTCTGTATTTTTCTTCCTTATAATTACTGTTTTCAATTTCGTTATTGACAACCTTTAACTATATTGCTATCTTTATTTTATCCTCATGGCACTTGACTTATAATTCTATAAATTATTCATGTAATAACGTAATAAATTCAATATTTCTTACGAAAACTATTAAAAAATAAATTCTTTGTATACATTAGGGATTCGTATACACAATTCATTTGCACTAATGAGGGATTTGCCTATAAAAATAGAGGAGGCTAAGAATGGATAAAAAAATATATGTTTTTGGGCACAAAAATCCTGATACAGACTCAATCTGTGCGGCTATTTCTTATACTTACTTAAAGCGCGCACTAGGAACAGAAAATATAGAAGCTGCTAGACTTGGGAAAGTTAGCAAAGAAACACAATTTGCCTTAGATTACTTTGGAGTAGAAGCCCCTACTTTATTAAAAGATATTAAACCACAGGTTAGTGATATGAACTTCTATAGTGTACCTCCTGTCTATGTGGTTGACTCTGTAAAAAAAGCTTGGGATGTCATGACAGAAAACCGCCGCCAAATGATTCCTGTCTTATATCATGACAACAAGCTTGCAGGTATTATTTCAATGACTGATATTTCTAAGACTTACATTGGTCTTACTGATGGTTCAGTTCTTAAAGAACACAAAACACCTTTCATTAATGTACCAGGTGTTTTAGATGGGAAGGTGATTAGTGGAAATTATCCTCATGCTTATGTACTAGGAAATGTTTATACTACTGCATCTTTCTCACCAGATACAACTTTAGATAGCTCAGATATTATTATCACAGGCTCTCATAAAGAACTTATTCAAACTGCACTTCGTTCAGGTGCTGGATGTGTTATTATCACAGATCAAAATATGGATCATATTGAAATTGATATTCCAAATGATGTAACTGCAGCTGTTGTCTGTACAGGTCTTACATTCTTTAAAACTATCAAACTAATTTCACAAAGTATTTCTGTTAAAAATATATTAGTAAAAGACAATATTACTTACTTTGAAACAGATGACTACTTAGACGAAGTAAAACAAGCAATGCTTAATACTTCTTACAGACATTTCCCTATCTTAGATGAGAAAAGTCATGTAAAAGGGCTTATTTCTAAACGTCACTTATTAGATGTTCAAAAGAAAAGGGTTATCTTAGTAGACCATAACGAACGTGGACAAAGTGCTGATGGTATTGAACAAGCTGAAATTCTTGAAATCATCGATCACCACCGCGTTGCTAATTTAGATACAGGAAATCCTGTTTTCTTACGTGCAGAGCCTGTTGGTTGTACAAATACTATCATTGGTAAAATGTTTGAAGAACATAACGTTATGCCACCTAAAGCGATTGCTGGTATTATGCTTAGTGCTATTCTTTCAGATACACTTATCTTCAAATCACCTACATGTACACCAGATGATATTCGCATTGCAACTAAACTTGCTGAAATTGCTGAAGTAGATCCTTATGCATATGGTGCTGAACTTCTTGCAGCTGGTACTTCACTTGAAGGTATGACACCTAGTGATTTACTTAATATTGATAGAAAAGCTTTCACTATTGGTAAATACAATATTAGTGTAGCGCAAATCAATACAGGTGATTTCCAAAGCTTATTTAATATCAAAGATGATATCATGGCTGAAATGCGTCGTATTGAAGAGGAAGAAAAACTCAACCTTTGCATGCTCATGGTAACTGATATTGTTGTAGGTGGAACTGAACTTCTTGTAACAGGCGCAGAAAAACAAATTGCTGAACAGCTCTTTGGACTTGCCCCTGGCGATGATAGTGTCTTCTTAAAAGATGTATTCTCACGTAAAAAGCAAATTGTACCAAAATTAATGAGTCTTTCTTAATAAGATACTCATTTTTAAACTTAAATTATTATATAAAAAAGGCATTAATCCTAGTTTTATTAGGATTTAATGCCTTTTTTATATGCTCTAATGAAGCTATTTTCACCTTCTTATTTAACGTTTAAAGAAGGCTATGATTAAATACCAAACTTTCTTACGCTAAAAAAAACTGGGACATATACCCCAGTTTTTATAAATATCTAGCTAACACATCTATAGCATGTGTTTGAATCAATAATTTTCCATGTTCTTTTAAAAACTCTTCATTTAAGTCACTTGAAGGGAACTTACTTCCAAATTCATCTAATACCCCAACTAATGCATCACTGTTCATATTAGCTTTTTTATTCTTTTCTAATATAAGGTAATACTTTTGATTAAATTTATATAATGAATTGTCACCAGCAAACATTGGCTGAATGCGATGAGCTGCCATACATACATTATCAAAATCATTAAATAAATAAGTAATAGATGTTACCTTACTTTTAGTCTCTTTCGCTTGCTCTATAGCTTCACTGCCCATAAGTGCTAAATCAGTTAATCTATCCTCTTCTGGTTCTTTAAAAGTACGATGTGTTGGTCTCTCTCCTATAGCTTCTAATTTCTGTTCTATTTGTGAAGGGTCTTCTACTTTTGTAACAACAATCATGATGCTATCTGCTGATAATGGTACCGCCTCTATCATGAGTGGTACATTATCCGTCTCAAAACCAAAATCCTCATAAGCCCTGGCCATCATATCTTTAAACAACGCCTGTGCCTTCTTAGACCCATAAGCAAGTTCGCTAATTTTTAAATTTCTATCAGTAAGGTCTGAGTGATTTAAAGTGACTTGGATCTGCGTATCGCTAAGCTTTTCTATCTTCATTCAAATCACATCCTTTCTTATTTTAGTTGTTTCTATATATATTATATTAGTATAAGTATAATGTAAATGTGCCATACATGTAAAGAGGATAATATTTAAC
>NZ_CEVXFV010000043.1:0-34653 GCF_982396655.1 Cellulosilyticum sp.
AGAATGTTTATGAAGATTCTCTTACAGAGAAGTAGAGGAAGTGCCTACTTAAGGGGTGCTCTGTCGCTAGGCTCCAAGTCGCGATAAAAATATATATAAGACTTATCCATACCAAACAACGTGAAGGGGAAGTCAGGTGGACGGAATATGGGGGAAAAGAAGAAAGCGTAGGACTTTGATGGAGAGAATGAAGAGGAAAAGGACTAGCACTCGAATAGTTTGTAAATTTAATTAAATACACATATTTATGTAAAAATATAAAATTAAAAATAAATATGTATTAAAAATATTGACACCTAAAGTCAATGTTGCTAAAATACTAATTAATCAATTATTTGAAAAATGCAGTGAAGGAGAATGGCATTTGCAAAAGTGACTTCAGAGAGCTAGTGGTTGGTGCGAATTAGTGTTGCGGCAAAATGTGAATCACTCCTGAGCAGAATTTCAGAACGGCAATGGGGCTGTTACATAATGCTTGTAGTGGTCTGGCCTAGTAAGAAATTTCCGGTGGCCCCGTTATAGGCAAGGGTTTAACAGAACCTAGAAAGTGGACGTTGTATGAAATAAGTACGAGTCAAAATGGGTGGTAACACGTGGAATATTCCTCGTCCCGTTATTGGGATGAGGTTTTTTTATACATTTTTTAATATTGCAAAAAACTATGTAATAAAGTGAAAACTGAAGGAGGGGTTGGATTGAAATTATCAGATGTATTTGTACGATGCTTACTCGAGGAAAATGTAGATGTCGTCTTTGGTTATCCAGGGGCAGCCGTTATTGATATTTATGAATCACTAAGAGCTTCTTCTATTCATCACGTTTTAGTGAGACAAGAGCAAGCAGCTGTACATAGCGCAAGTGGCTATGCAAGGACAACTGGAAAAGTAGGAGTATGTCTTGCAACATCTGGTCCAGGTGCTACCAATCTTATTACAGGGATTGCGACAGCTTATATGGATTCTATTCCTATTGTAATTTTTACAGGGCAAGTTAAATCAAGACTTATTGGAAGAGATGTGTTCCAAGAGGTAGATATTACAGGTGCAACAGAGCCTTTTATTAAACATAGCTATTTATTAAAAGATCCAAAGGAATTTCCACGTATTGTTAAAGAAGCCTTTTATATAGCTAGAACGGGAAGACCAGGACCAGTTTTAATCGATATTCCAATGGATCTTCAGGAAGTCCAAATCGACTATAATTACCCGAAAGAAGTTAAAATTCGTGGTTATAAACCAACAGTTGAAGGGCATATGGGGCAAATTAAAAAAGCAATTAAGCTTTTGCAAAATAGTAAGAGACCTTTAATCTGTGCAGGTGGCGGCGTTATTTTAAGCGATGCAAAAGAAGAACTGACAAAGTTCATTAATAATTCTAATATTCCAGTAGTCCATACATTAATGGGACTTGGGAGTATAGATACGACTTCGCCATTAGATTTTGGGATGATAGGAAGTCATGGATTTAAACATTCTAACTGGGCATTAAAGCATGCAGATACGATTCTTTTCATAGGTGCACGTATTGCAGATCGTGCAGTAGCGAATGTAGGAATTTTAGATGATAAGGCCAACATTATACATATTGATATAGACCCGGCAGAAATTGGGAAAATTGCAGCAGCTAATATTCCAGTTGTAGGTGATGCAAAAGTGATATTAGAAGAAATGAGTCACCTCATTAAAATGGTAGATACAAGTAGCTGGCTAGAAGAAATTAATGCACATAAAGAAGTTAAAGAAGAAGTGCATCCAGAAGGTGCGGTCAATCCTAAACTTGTGGTACGTACACTTTCTAAACTTTTAAATGATGATGCAGTGATTGTGGCTGATGTAGGTCAAAACCAATTTTGGACTGTTAGGAATATGGCAGTTTATGGGGATAGAAGGCTCATTTGTTCAGGTGGATTTGGGACGATGGGCTATTCACTTCCAGCAGCAGTTGGTGCAAGTGTGGGGAATAAGGACAGACAGGTGGTTAGTATATTAGGAGATGGAAGTTTCCAAATGAGTTTATTTGAACTTGGTACACTTGTACAAGAAGGGGTTCATCCAGTAGTTATCTTATTTAATAATAGTGGCTTAGGTATGGTAAGGGAACTTCAAAGAAAAGTAGAACTTAAAGAACATGGAGTAGCGCTTAACTGTAATCCGGATTTTACAAAGCTTGTAAGTGCTTATGGCATTAAAACAAAGCGTGTATCTAATGGAATAGAGGTAGAAGAAGCGCTTAGGGAGGCGCTAGAAAGCAAAGAGGCGTATTTCCTTGAATTTATTGTAAGTACCAAAGAAAGTACATTATAGCATAAGAATCAATAGTTCTATTGTAAGTAGATCAATGAAAATAGATAGAATACCACATAGATGTACAAAGAAAAGAAATGAGGGAGAATATGAAAAAGCATGTATTATCTGTACTTGTAGAAAATCATTCAGGTGTACTTAGCCGTATATCTGGGCTTTTCAGTAGAAGAGGGTATAACATCGACAGTTTATCTGTGGGTGAAACAGAAGACCCTAAGGTATCTCGGATGACCATTGTAACAGCATCAGATGAGTATACCTTAGAACAAATCAAGAAACAACTCAATAAACTTGTAGATGTTATAAAAGTATTAGAACTTAAAGAAGAAAGCTCTATTTATAGAGAACTTGCAATGATTAAAATTCGTGCAAGCAAAGCTAGTAGAGCTGAAATTATTGAGATTGCTAATATCTTTAGAGCACATATTGTGGATGTTTCTAATGATTCGCTTATTATAGAAGCGACAGGTGATCAAGGCAAAATTAGTGCCTTAGCGAGTATGGTTGAACCATATGGTATTAAAGAGATTATTAGAACAGGTCTTACAGCCCTTCAAAGAGGGGAAAAAGAACTGAAGAATTAGCCTAAAGCCAATGCGCTTAGCTAGAACAATTTATTACTTTTACTTAATTTGATTAAAACAACACATTTTAGAGTGTTTGCTTTAATAGATATATATTTATATATAGGAGGATTTAGAAAATGGCAAAATTATATTATCAAGAGGATTGTAACTTAGCATTATTAAATGGAAAGACAGTAGCAATTATAGGTTATGGTAGCCAAGGACATGCACATGCCCTCAACTTACATGATTCAGGTGTAGATGTAATTGTAGGTTTATATAATGGAAGTAAATCATGGAAAAAAGCTGAAGAAGCTGGTCTTAAAGTTATGACAGTAGCAGATGCTACAAAAGCTGCAGACTTCATTATGATCTTATTACCAGATGAAAAACAAGCAGAAGTATATAGAAGTGAAATCGCACCTTACTTAACAGAAGGTAAAACACTTGCTTTTGCACATGGTTTCAATATTCACTTCAAACAAATCGTTCCACCAGAACATACAAATATCGTAATGATCGCTCCTAAAGGACCAGGTCACACAGTAAGAAGTCAATTCTTAGAAGGACGTGGTGTACCATGTTTAGTAACAGCATACCAAGATGCTACAGGTAATGCTCATGACTTAGCACTTGCTTATGCAGCAGGTATCGGTGGGGCTAGAGGAGGAATCCTTGAAACAACATTCAAAATGGAAACAGAAACTGACCTCTTCGGAGAACAAGCAGTTCTTTGTGGTGGTGTAACAGCTCTTATGAAAGCTGGTTTCGAAGTATTAGTAGAAGCTGGATATGAACCAGAAAGTGCTTACTTCGAATGTATTCATGAAATGAAACTTATCGTTGACCTTATCAACAAAGGTGGTTTCGAATTTATGAGATACTCAATTTCTGATACAGCTGAATACGGTGACTATACAGTAGGTTCTCGTATTATCACAGAAGATACAAAAAATGAAATGCGTAAGGTACTTAAAGAAATCCAAGATGGTACATTCGCTAAAAACTGGATCTTAGAAAATCAATCTCATCGTGCATACTTCAATGCAAAACGTCGTATTGAAGCTGATCATCAACTTGAAAAAGTTGGTAAAGAACTTCGTAGCATGATGTCTTGGGCAGACGAAAACAAATAGAACTTAAATAGGAAGGGGAACATAGATGGCAAACATTGTTAGAATTTTTGATACTACATTAAGAGATGGTGAACAATCACCAGGTTGTAGTATGAACCTCGCTGAAAAGTTAGAGGTTGCAAAACAACTAGAGCGCCTTGGTGTAGACATTATGGAAGCAGGATTTGCTGCTTCTTCGCCAGGAGACTTTGCATCTGTTAAATCTATTGCAAAAACCATCAAAAATGCAACTGTAACAAGTTTGGCACGTGCCCTCAAAGGGGATATCGATGCAGCAGGAGAGGCGTTAAAGGAAGCTAAGTATCCTAGAATACACACTTTCATCGCTACATCAGATATCCACATGACCTATAAGCTCAGAAAGTCACCGGAACAAGTTTTAGAAGTAGCAGCTGAAATGGTACGTTATGCAAAAAAATACTGTGAGGATGTAGAATTCTCAGCAGAAGATGCCTCAAGAAGTAATCCTGCTTTCTTATATCAGATATTTGAAGCAGTAATTCAGGCAGGGGCAACAACAATTAACGTCCCAGATACAGTAGGCTATGCTTCACCAGAAGAAATGACAAAGCTCATATTAGGTATTCGTGAAAATGTACCTTCTATTGATAAAGCAATAATTTCTGTACACTGTCACAATGATTTAGGTCTAGCTGTTGCAAATTCTTTAGCAGCAGCTAAGGCAGGTGCAGGCCAACTAGAGTGTACAATTAATGGCATCGGTGAACGTGCTGGAAATGCAGCCCTAGAAGAGTTAGTAATGAATCTTAATACAAGAGGTGATTACTACAATCTTGGTTGCAATATTAATACAAAAGAGATTTATAAAACAAGTAAGCTTCTAAGTAGCATTACAGGTGTAAGAGTGCAACCTAATAAAGCAATCGTAGGTGAAAATGCATTTGCACATGAATCAGGAATTCATCAGCATGGTATGCTTGCTAATAAGAGTACTTATGAAATTATGACACCAGAATCTATTGGGCTTACAGAAAATAAATTGGTACTTGGGAAACATTCAGGGCGTCATGCCTTCGAAGACCGCTTAAAAGAAATGGGCTATGAACTTGATGAAGTAGCACTTCAAACAGCTTTCGAACAATTTAAAGCTTTAGCTGATAAGAAGAAAGTTGTAACGGATAAAGACCTTGAAGCCTTAATTCATCATAAAACTTCTAAAGTACCAGAGTTTTATAAACTTGAACGCTTTGTAATTAATTCAGGAAACACTATTACAACCACTTCATCAGTAAGACTTGTTGCTAAGACGGGTCATGTACTTGAGGAGGTTGTTTCATCATATGATGGACCAATTGATGCCTCTTATAAAGCTATTGATAAACTTGTTGGTAAACGATTTGTGCTTGAAGATTTTGTGATTAATTCTGTAACAGGTGGTACTGATGCACAAGGTGAGGTTAATGTAAAAATTAAAAACGATGATGGTGTTTACAATGGTTACGGTGTAAGCATGGATATAGTAGAAGCAAGTATACTTGCTTATATTTCAGCAATTAATAATATGTTATACGATCAAGAGACTAAGAAGGAGGCGTAAGCTTGAGGAATATTACAATATTTGATTCCACGCTCCGTGATGGTGCACAAGCAGAGGGCATTTCTTTTTCTGTATCAGATAAATTGAAGATCGTAGCAACTTTGGATGAACTAGGAGTGGGCTTTATAGAAGCTGGCAATCCTGGTTCTAACCCAAAGGATTTAGAGTTTTTCAAGGAAGTTAAAAAGTTAAGCTTAAAAACAGCAAAGCTTACAGCTTTCGGAAGTACAAGAAGACGTAATATAAAAGTAGAAGAAGACAGTAATGTCAAATCGCTTCTTGAAGCGGACACTCCAGCTGTAGCCATATTCGGTAAGGCTTGGGATTTCCATGTGACAGAAATTATAAAAACTACCTTAGAAGAAAACCTAAAGATGATTTACGATACAATAGCCTTTTTTAAAGAAAAGGGAAAAATCGTTATCTTCGATGCAGAACACTTCTTTGATGGTTATAAAAACAATAAACAATATGCAATGGAGGCATTAAAAGCTGCCCAGAATGCTGGTGCAGACTGCATTGCCTTATGTGAAACAAATGGTGGCGCTTTTCCTGATGAGGTTTATGAGATTGTAAGTGAAGTGGTAAAGGAGATTCATACAAAGGTCGGTATTCATACCCATAATGATACAGGTATGGGAGTGGCAAATAGTATGATGGCAGTATTTGCAGGAGCAACCCATGTACAAGGGACACTTGTAGGATTTGGAGAAAGATGTGGCAATGCCAATCTAAGTACAATCATTCCAAACTTGCAGATTAAACGTGGGTATAAGTGTGTAGATGATGAAAAGCTAAAAAAGCTTACAACCTATGCGATTCGTGTTTCTGAAATTGCTAACTTGCCGTTAAGCGATCAAATGCCTTATGTCGGTAAAAGTGCTTTTGCACATAAAGCAGGAATGCATATTGATGGTGTGACGAAGGCAAGTACATCATTTGAACATGTTCCGCCTATAAGTGTGGGAAATGAGAGACGTTTTCTGATGTCGGAGGTAGCGGGACGCAGCACAATACTCGAAAAGGTACAGCGCATTAATCCTAATATTAAAAGAGATGATCCTGTTACAACGATCATAGTAAACCGTATTAAAGAGTTAGAGTATAAAGGCTATCAATTTGAAGGTGCTGAAGGGACTTTTGAGCTTTTAGTAAGAAAGGCACTCGGGAAATATAAACCTTTCTTTGATTTAGAAGAGTTTAAGATTATAGGTGAAGAACCTTCTGGAAGTGAAGGGGTTAGTTCATCAGCCATTATCAAAGTAAAAGTAGATGGTAAGGTAGAAATGACAGCAGCAGAAGGTGAAGGGCCTGTGAATGCCCTAGATAAAGCCCTTAGAAAAGCTCTTGAAGTCTTTTATCCTGAACTTAAAAATGTACGTTTGACAGATTACAAGGTACGTGTTCTAGATACCAAAAGTGCTACAGCTGCTAAGGTACGTGTTCTTTTAGAGTCTACAGATGGAGAAGGTTATTGGAGTACTGTAGGCGTTTCTACGGATATTATAGAAGCGAGTTGGATTGCCCTAGTCGATTCTATAGAATATAAGCTTATTAAAGATATTGAGAAGAAATTTAAGGCATATTTGTAAATGAGGAGATGATGATAAATGGGAATGACAATGACTCAGAAAATATTAGCAGCTCATGCTGGGCTTGAGAGTGTTGTAGCTGGGCAATTAATTGAAGCAAACCTTGATCTTGTACTTGGAAATGATATTACATCACCAGTAGCAATTCGTGAATTTAATAAAATTGGTTGTGACTGTGTGTTTAATAAAAACAAAATTGCATTAGTGCCAGATCACTTTACACCTAATAAGGATATTAAAGCAGCAGAGCAGTGTAAAGTCGTACGTGAATTTGCGAAAGGAAAAGAAATTGAAAACTATTTTGAAGTAGGTCAGATGGGAATTGAGCATGCTCTTATTCCTGAAAAAGGTCTAGCAGTAGCCGGGGATGTAATTATTGGTGCTGACTCACATACTTGTACTTATGGTGCACTTGGCGCTTTCTCAACAGGTATCGGAAGTACAGATATGGCAGCTGGTATGGCAACAGGTAAAGCGTGGTTTAAAGTACCTGGCGCACTTAAATTTGTATTAACAGGCTGTCCAACTAAATATGTAAGTGGTAAAGATGTTATCCTTCATATTATTGGGATGATTGGGGTGGATGGTGCCCTTTATAAATCTATGGAATTCGTGGGAGATGGTATTAAGAACCTTTCTATGGATTCACGTTTTGCTATGGCAAATATGGCTATCGAAGCTGGTGCTAAAAATGGTATTTTCCCAGTAGATGAAAAAACAATTCTGTATATGAAAGAACATAGCACAAGAGAATACAAAGTATATGAAGCAGATGAAGATGCTGAGTATGAAGCTGTTTATGAAATTGACCTTTCAAAAGTACGCCCAACTGTAGCGTTTCCACATCTTCCAGAAAACACAAAAACAGTGGATGAAATCTGTGATAAAGAAGTTAAAATCGATCAAGTTGTTATCGGTTCATGTACAAATGGCCGCATGGAAGATCTTCGCACAGCACGAGATATTTTAAAAGGTAAAAAGGTAGATCCAAGTGTACGTTGCATTGTATTTCCCGGGACACAAAAGATTTATTTACAAGCTATTGAAGAAGGCATTGTAACAGATCTTGTAGAAGCAGGTGCTGTATTTAGTACATCAACTTGTGGACCATGTCTTGGTGGACATATGGGAATCTTAGCGGCAGGTGAACGTGCAGTTTCTACAACTAACCGTAATTTTGTAGGCCGTATGGGTCATGTTGAATCAGAAGTTTATCTTGCAAGTCCAGCTGTTGCAGCAGCTTCAGCTATTACAGGATATATTACAAATCCAGAAATCTTAGATTAAGGCGTTTACAAGGAGGATATGAACATGAATGCAAAAGGCAGTGTATTTCGCTATGGCGATAATGTAGATACAGATGTTATTATTCCAGCTCGTTATTTAAATACATCAGATCCAAAAGAACTTGCATCTCACTGTATGGAAGATATCGATGCAAAATTCGTAGAAAATGTAAAAGAAGGCGACATTATTGTTGCTGATAAAAACTTTGGTTGTGGTTCATCTCGTGAACATGCACCAATTGCTATTAAAGCTGCAGGTGTTTCTTGTGTCATTGCAAAAACATTTGCACGTATTTTTTATCGTAATGCCATTAATATCGGGCTTCCAATTTTAGAGTGCGAAGAAGCTACAGAAGGTATTCAAAAGGGTGATGAAGTAGAAGTAAACTTTGATACGGGTGTTATTACTAATGTAACAAAAGGTGAAACTTACAAAGCACAACCATTCCCACCTTTTATGCAGGAAATTATCAAAGCAAATGGCTTAGTAAATAAAATTAAAGCTGGTAAATAAGCTAAGTGCTAATGAGGAGGCGCTTATGGTTGCTGCAGTGATTATTGGGACGATTACAATTGTATGGTTTTTAATCTATTTATTATATGGCTTAATGAAAAAGGCAGTTATATCCGGCACTATGGAAGCACTGGAGACATATTACAAAATTCATAATGAAACTTATGAGAAAAATATGATTGAGCTTGGCGCAGATATTCAAGCAGCACGTAAAAAGCAATTAGAAGTTGATAAACGAAAAGAAAAAAGAGAAAAAAAGGAAGCTAAAAAACATAAAGCAGTTAAATGATGATGTTGCATGTTTTTTGAAGATAAAATGGCAGTTTATACAGTGGGTATCATCATAGTTAGTTATATTATATTTTTTATTTTGTACTTCGTAACGCGCAGCGCTGTAGAAGAAGGCACTTATAGAGCGTTTAAACGGTATGAGGAAGAGAAAAATAGCAGCGAAGCAACAATGTTAGCAATTGGAGAACAGGTAAAAAAAGAGCGTGATAAGCAAAAATAGTTCATGAAGGGAGATAGTAAAATGGATTATAAAATAGTTACTTTACCAGGCGATGGTATTGGTCCTGATATTGTAAAAGAAGCAGTAAAAGTATTAGATAAAGTAGGAAGTGTGTACGGTCATAATTTTACATATGATGAAAGACTTATGGGAGGATGCGCAATTGATCAAGCAGGATGTTCTCTTCCACAAGAAACAATAGATGCATGTTTAGCATCAGATGCAGTACTACTTGGTGCTGTAGGTGGGCCTAAATGGGATAACTTACCTAATGGTGACCGTCCTGAAAAAGGGCTTTTAGGTATCCGTGGTGCACTTAAATTATTTGCAAACCTTCGCCCTGCTGTACTTTTTTCACAGCTTAAAGATGCAAGCCCTTTAAAAGAAGAAATCATTGGTGATAGCTTAGATATCCTTATTGTACGTGAACTTACAAGTGGTATCTACTTTGGTGAAAAAAATAAGGTGGTTTGTGAAGAAGATGATAGCAAAACTTATGCTTCTGACCTTGAAAAATACACAGTAGCTGAAATTGAAAGAATTACAAGAGTTGGTTTTGATGCAGCTATGAAACGTGGTAAAAAAGTATGCGTTGTAGATAAGGCAAATGTACTTGAATCTTCTAGACTTTGGAGAGCAGTAGTTGCTAGAGTCGCTAAAGATTATCCAGAAGTCACATATTCACACATGTATGTAGATAATGCAGCAATGCAGCTTGTTGTTAATCCAAAACAATTTGATGTGATCATTACATCAAATATCTTCGGTGATATTCTTTCAGACGAAGCAAGTATCATTACAGGTTCCATTGGTATGCTTGCATCGGCTTCTCTTGGAGAAGGTTCACTTGGCCTTTATGAACCAAGTCATGGTAGTGCGCCAGATATTGCAGGTCAAAACAAAGCTAATCCACTAGCAACAATTTTGTCAGCAGCTATGATGCTACGTTACTCATTTAATCTTGAAAAAGAAGCTAAAGCTATTGAAAAAGCTGTTTCTGATGTATTAGATGCAGGTTATAGAACAGGTGATATCATGAGTGAAGGTATGAAACTTGTTGGCACTGTAGAAATGGGAGATTTAGTTATGAAAGCAATTAAATAATTAAGAGTGTATAAGAGATAAAAGGATAAAAGTAGAAGCTGCTAAGTCTGTATAGGGCTTAGCCCTTCTATTATATAAGAAAAGGAGTGTCTATAATGAAAAGTGATAGAGTAAAAGTTGGCGCAGCAAGAGTTCCACATCGTTCTTTATTTAAAGCGATGGGCTATATAGATGAAGAAATTGAAAAACCATTAATTGGTGTTGTAACAGCTAAAAGTGAGATTGTACCAGGTCACTCACATCTTGATAAAATTACAGAAGCTGTTAAGACAGGTATCCGTATGGCAGGTGGTACACCTATTGAGATTCCAGCAATTGGTGTTTGTGATGGGATTGCTATGGGACATGAAGGAATGAAATATTCTCTTGTTACAAGAGAACTTATTGCAGACTCGATTGAATGTATGGCAACGGCTCATGCTTTTGATGGTTTAGTGCTTGTACCAAACTGCGACAAAATCGTACCAGGGATGCTTATGGGTGCAGCTAGAATGAATCTTCCAACAACACTTGTAAGCGGTGGCCCAATGCTTGCAGGTATGGTAAATGGCAAGAAAACAAATCTTTCTGTAACCTTCGAAGCAGTAGGTGCCTACAATGCAGGTAAAATTACAGAAGAAGAACTTAAAGAATATGAAAACCATGCATGTCCAGGTTGCGGTTCTTGCTCAGGTATGTACACAGCTAACAGTATGAACTGTATGTGTGAGGTACTTGGTATTGCCCTTCCAGGAAATGGTGCAACACCTGCTGTATTTGCGGAACGTATTCGTCTGGCTAAATATGCTGGGATAGCTGTTATGGATATGTTTAATAAAGATATTAAAATCTGCGATATCTTAAATGACAAAGCTTTCCATAACTCTTTAACAGTAGATATGGCACTTGGCTGTAGTACAAATACAATGCTTCACCTTCCAGCTATAGCTCATGAAGCAGGTGTGGAAATTAATTTAGACATGGCTAATGAAATTAGCTCACATACACCTAATCTTTGTCACCTTGCACCAGCGGGTCATCATCATATGGAAGATCTTCATTTTGCAGGTGGTGTAGCAGCTGTTATGAAAGAACTTACTAAGAGAAATCTCTTAGATACATCTCTTATGACAGTAACAGGTAAAACAATCGCAGAAAATCTTGAAAAGGTTACAAATAAAAATCCAGAAGTTATCCGTCCTATTGAAAATCCATATAGTGAGACAGGTGGTATTGCTGTTCTTCGCGGAAACTTAGCAGAAGATACATGTGTTGTAAAACGTTCTGCAGTAGCACCTGAGATGCTTGTAAATCGTGGCAAAGCAAAAGTATTCAATAGTGAAGAAGAGGCAACAGCTGCTATTGATGCAGGTAAAATTGAAAAAGGTGACGTTGTGGTGATTCGTTATGAAGGGCCAAAAGGTGGACCTGGTATGAGAGAAATGCTTCAACCAACAGCTTGTCTTGCAGGTATGGGACTTGATAAAGATGTGGCTCTTATTACAGATGGTCGTTTCTCTGGTGCCACAAGAGGTGCTTGTATTGGTCACGTTTCTCCAGAAGCAGCAGAAGGTGGACTTATTGCCTTTGTAGAAGATGGGGATATAATTAGCATTGATATGAATAAGTGTACAATCAACCTTGAAGTAGATGAAGAGACAATTGCTAAAAGACGTGCGGCATGGGTAAAACCAGAGCCAAAAGTTAAAACAGGTTACTTAGCACGTTATGCAAAACTTGTAACATCAGCTAATACAGGAGCAATCTTTAAAGCATAGAAGTAGGAGGAGAAAAGATGAGGATAAATGGATCTCAGATACTTATTGAATGTTTAGTAGAACAAGGTGTGGATACCGTTTTTGGTTATCCAGGAGGGCAAGCTTTAAACATTTATGATGCCCTATATAAAAATAGTGACCGTATTACACATATTTTAACTTCTCATGAGCAAGGTGCTTCTCATGCAGCAGATGGTTATGCAAGAGCTACTGGTAAGGTAGGTGTGTGTATTGCAACATCAGGCCCAGGTGCAACTAACCTTGTAACAGGTATTGCTACAGCTTATATGGACTCTATACCTATGGTAGCTATTACAGGGCAAGTACCTAATTCTCTTATTGGGAAAGATAGCTTTCAGGAAGTAGACATCACAGGTATAACAATGTGTATTACAAAGCATAATTTCATTGTAAAAGATGTCAAAGACTTAGCTAAGACCATAAGAGAAGCTTTCTATATTGCTAAATCTGGTAGACCAGGTCCAGTTCTTGTGGATATTCCAAAAGATGTAACAGCTGCTATGTATGAATATGAACATGAAGTGCCAGTAAGTGTACCTCGCCAGACAGATACAATATCTCAATCAGATATTCAAGTTGTTGCAGATCTTATTAAAGTCGCTGAGAAACCATTTATCTATGCTGGTGGAGGAATTGTAAGTGCAGATGCAAATAAAGAACTTCGCAATTTTGCTGAAAAGATTGATGCACCTGTTGCAACATCTTTAATGGGGCTTGGTGCCTTTCCAGAGACACATCCACTTTCTACAGGGATGGTTGGAATGCATGGGAGTAAGGCTTCTAATTTAGGTGTTACAAATTGTGATTTGCTCATTGCTTTAGGTGCCAGATTTAGTGATCGTGTTATTAGCGATGTAAGTAAATTTGCACCTAATGCCACAATTGTACACATAGATGTAGATGCAGCTGAAATCGGTAAAAATGTTCCAACACAGGCATCCATTGTAGGTGATGTAAAAGAAATTTTAAATATGTTACTACCACTTGTGCCACGCAAAGAAAACAAAGAGTGGCTTGTACAGATTGAAAGATGGAAAGAAGAATTCCCATATACTTATCAAGATGGAGATAACTTAAGACCACAGTTCATTATGAATAATATTTATGATCAGACAGATGGTAGGGCTATTATTACAACAGAGGTTGGTCAACATCAAATGTGGGCAGCTCAATTCTTTAAATATACAATGCCACGTACATTCATTAGTTCAGGTGGTCTTGGAACAATGGGATATGGTACAGGAGCTAGTATTGGTGCACAGATAGGTAGACCGGATGTACCTGTTGTGCATATTGCAGGAGATGGTTCATTCCGTATGAACTGTAATGAACTTGCTACAATTTCACATTATGATGTACCTGTTATTATTATTGTGATGAATAACACAACATTGGGCATGGTAAGACAATGGCAAACTGCATTCTATGAAAAACGTTATTCACAAACAACTCTTGATCGTGGCCCAGATTTTACACTTTTAGCAGAAGCCTTTGGTGTAAAAGGTTATACAGTTCGCACACAAGAGGATTTTATAGAAGCATTTAGCGAGGCACTTGCAGCTCATAAGCCAGCTGTTTTAAACTGCTTTATTGATATGGATGAAAAAGTATTACCAATGGTTGCACCAGGGGCAGCAATTGACAACCTGATTTTAGAGTAATGAAGTAGAAGAGGGATTATGCATTCTTATTGAAAGAAGTATAATCTCTTTTTCTATGCAGAAAAATTCTGATACTAATGCAGAAAGATGGCAGAAAGTGTAAAATAATATAGAAAGTTGAAAGTGAAGAGTGTATAATAATAAAGAAAAAATAAATAGGGGGTATAAAATTTAGACATGGAACATAAAGAAATAAGACAATTTGATTTAAAAAAAGTACATAAGTTTAATGTGAGTTTAATCACTGTTATTACGATAGTATTATTTTTGCAAAAGACATTACAGGTAGGAGAATTTTCATTAGGCTATTCATTAATTTTTGTAGTACCAATTATAGCTTTTGTTATAAGTAAGGTTGAAAGGATTAGTGATACAGTAAAAGGTGTTATCGTACCATTATTACCATGTCTTATGGCGCTAGTCGTAACTTATATGGAAGGTGGCGTACCAGAGGTGACAATTACGCTTTTATCAGCTTCATGTATGTCTGCACTTTATTTTAATCCTAAGGCACATATGATATTTACTGCTATTTTAAATGCCGTATTAATTATATGCATAATATTTGTGACAATACCTATATTAGGGCCGGGAACAGCACGAATGGATATGATACCTAGTTTAGTAAGACTAGATGCAGGGCTCATTATTATATATATTATCGCAAAATGGGGCAAGCAGTATATGGACTATAGTACAGACATAGCCTTAGAAAGTCAACGTTTAGTAGAAAAGTTACAATCTACAATGTACAGTATTACAAGTTATACAGAAAATTTAAATGAGAATTTATATGAAGTTAATAATAAAATGAATGCTACAGCTATTGCTAATGATAGTGTGACAGTTGCAATGAATCAAACAGCACAAGGAATGAAGGAACAAGAGTCTAGTGTGACAAAGGTTGTAAGCTTAGTAGGGGAAGCAAAACAAACTGTAGAAGAGACAAAAAAAGTTTCAGAAATATTAGAGATCATTACAAAACAAGTAAATGATGAAATTGAAGAAAATACGGTAACTATTAATGAAATGAATCATCAAATGGTGACAATTAATGGTGCAATTGAAGCGGCAGTTGAAACTGTTGGAGAACTAGAAAAAAATATGGATAAGATTACAGCTTTCTTAGAGAGTATTACAGCTATTGCAGGTCAAACTAATTTATTAGCACTTAATGCGTCTATTGAGGCTGCACGTGCAGGAGAAGCAGGTAAAGGATTCACGGTAGTTGCTGAAGAAGTTAAAAAACTTGCAGAACAAAGTGAAAAAACTTCGCAAGATATTAAGCATATTATTGATATGCTTCAAAGTAAGACTATTGAAACAAAAGAAAAGATTAAAATTGGTAGTGAAGCAGTTACTAAAGGAAAGCAATCTGTTCAAAATGTAAATGGGACATTTAAACATTTAACGCAGTCTATGGATGCACTAAGCGAGCAAATAGAGATAGAAGTAAAAGACATTGTCAATATTTCAGGTTTATTAGAAGAAATGCAAGGACAGGCAGAAGAATTAACCGCTATTACAGAAGAACATCGTAAAGGCACTGAAGAAGTTAATGAATCTGTACATCTACAAAATGCTAATATTAATGAAATTAATGTAATGTTACAAGAAATCCAAGCATCAAGCGAGGAGCTTAAGAATATAGAGATATAGAAATAAAGAATAAAGGGACTATCTTACTTTTAGTAGGGTAGTCCCTTTAAATAAGTTCTAATTAATGAGAAAAAGGTATAATATATGTTAGATGTGGAAATTATTTAAAAGCTACAAGGGATAAGAAGAACGGGAAAAAAGATAAAACACATATAAGTAGGAGGTAGATGGGCGTATGAAAAATAAACTAAAATATTTTGAGGGGTGTATTTTAGGAGGGGCAATAGGGGATGCATTAGGTGCACCAGTGGAATTTAGGCGTTATGAGCAAATTGTTGAGGAGTATGGGGAAGAAGGTGTTACAGAACTTATAGCACCTCCTGGAGAAACAGAAGCATTAATTACGGATGATACGCAGATGACAATGTTTACTATAGAAGGAATCTTGAGAAGTGTGGCACGAGCAAAGCGTAAAGATATTCCTTGGGATAAAAAAGATATTACGCATACAATGTTTAGAGCTTATTTGAGATGGGTATATACACAAGGCTTAAAGACACCTCATTGGAGTGAAAAGGACTATGATGGTGCACTTGTCAAAATGAAGAGACTTCATGCTTATAGGGAAGCAGGTATTACAAGTATTACAGCTTTGGGAAAAGGCATTAAAGGGAGTGTGGCACATCCTATTAATGATAGCAAGGGATGTGGTGGGCTTATGCGTGTGGCGCCATTAGGTTTAGTGACCCTCAGAGAAGATCCATTTGAAATAGGCTGTGAAGTAGCTGCTATTACCCATGGCGGTCCTTGTGCTTATTTACCAGCAGGAGCACTTGTAATGATAATTAGGCAAATTATAGAAGGGAAAGAGATAGAAGAAGCGGTAAGGGAAAGCATTCTACGATTAAAATTAGAAGATGAGGGAGAAGAAAGTGCCGATATATTAGAGAAGGCTATAACATTAGCTCAAGAAAGGGAATGTACGAGAGAAAAAATTGAGAGTTTAGGAGAAGGAATATTTGCCCATGAAGCATTAGCTATGGCAGTATATGTTGTCATAAGCAGTATGAAGCATAGTGAGGGGCAAGCAGTAAATATTAAAGAAGCACTATGTATGTCAGTTAATCATAGTGGCGGAAGTGACATAGTAGGTGCTATAACAGGACAATTATTAGGCGCTTATTATGGTGTAGAGGTTTTTGAAAACTTATTTAAAGTCCATGTTGAGTTAGAAAAAGAAATACGACAGTTAGCTCAAGATTTGTATACATTATATGATTCAGGTGAGAAGTGGGCTGAAAAATATCCAGCATGGTAGAAAAAAGGTTGCCCAATAGGTTTGCTAGACACTTGGAACTATCAGTCTACCATCTCCGCAGCCTGTGATGCGTTAAGCACGGTAATAAAAGCATCAACAGATTGCGGAGAGTGTAGAAGTACCAAAGTGTCTAGTTAGATCTTTGGATATTAAGAAAAAGTTAATATATCACTTTGTATATTATTCTATAAATTTCTGAGTTTGTTTTTTAGATCTAGGGCACGGTCTTTGATACGAGAAGAAAGACCTGATGTAGTAAGAAGAACGGAAAGGAATTTCTTTGAAGCATCTATTTCATCTAGTTTAAAAGCAATAGCAGCAAGTATATACATGATGGTATATTCATCTAAGCCGAGTATAGGTGTGGTTTCTGTTTCGAGTGATTCAGAAAAACCGGTAAAGGCTTTTTGAAGAAAAAGTTTTTCATTAACTTCATCGCCTAGGTCTCTATAGAGCCAGGCAATATGTAAGGCAAGATAGGACTGTTCGCCAATTTTACTTTTTTTGTTGATAGCCATAAGTAGGGCTAATTTATGTTTATGGATGGCTTCTTCTGTGGAAGTATATTCTCCGAATGATATAGGGTGAGTGAAAACAGAGACGAGATTTGCTTGGAGCCACTCTTTTTGTCGAGGTAGTAATTTATCAAAGTTTTTAACAGTAGCTGAGTAATTACAGTTTGGACAAGTAATGACATCATATAATAGAGGATTAACGATGGCATAATGTGCATATAAGTCCTCATCTACTGTTAAAAGTTGATTTTTTCCCACACGAATAGATTTTGCCTTGAAAGCCTCTTCGCAGATTGGGCAAGTATAAGTTTTATCATAAAGTACTAGTTTTAGAGATTCTGTTGAGTCGTCAGTATGAGATTGACACATAATAAACATCCTTTCTTTGATGAAAAATAAGATTATATAAGTTTACAGTATAATAGATTTCATAGTAAAGTGTTAGAATATACTTAATATTATAACATAAAAATATGGTGCAAGGGGAAAAAAGAGGTGTTAAGGTGAGAAAAGTTATAAGGTATTTGATGATTGGATTATGTATTATGTGTATAGGTGTAGTAATGCTGGGAAATGATGATGCTTATAGAAAAAGTCAAGTACAGTGGCCAATTAAAAAATTTCCTGATAAATTTAAAGAGATTGCAACGCGGGTATTATCAAAGTCAGCTATAGGGGAAGAGCAGATTATAAGTGAGAAGGTTGAGCAGTATTTAAATGATATGACCATAGAAGAAAAGATTGGCCAACTTTTTATGATTGCATTAGATTCAGAAGAAGGAGAAGGCATGACTATATTAAATAGTCAAATGAAAGCAAAGCTTCAAAAAAGCTGTGTAGGGGGAATTATTTTATTTAAAAATAATATTAAGGATAAGGTGCAAACAAAGGTACTTATAGAGACACTTCAGGAAAGTAGTGAGATTCCTTTATTTATTGCTGTAGATGAAGAAGGTGGCATGGTAAGCCGCGTAGGAAATAATTCTAATATTAATGAAAAGCCGTTTATGGCAGCAGGGGATATAGGGAAAACAGGAGATGAAGCGTTAGCTTATGCGGAAGCTAGTAGAATGGGAAAGCTTTTGAAAGAGATAGGATTTAATATGGATTTTGCACCCTGTGGAGATATTTATAATAATCCAGCTAATACTGTTATTGGAAGTAGAAGCTTTGGAACAAGTAGTGAAATGGTAACACCTATGATGCTTGCTTTTGCAAAAGGATTAAAAGCAGAAGGTATATTACCCGTCATTAAACATTATCCAGGGCACGGCAACACAATGGAAGACTCTCATGATGGTCTAGCCTATGTGTACAAAAGTTTGGAAGAACTTGAGATGGAAGAGTTGATTCCATTTAAAGAGGGAATTAGAAATGGAGTAAGTGGGATGATGAAGGGACACTTACTCGTTTCAGCTATAGATGATAGATGGCCAGTAAGCTTGTCCCAAAAGTGGCAAGATTATATTGAAAAGACTATGGATATAAATGATGTATTAATGATTACAGATGCGCTTAATATGGGGGCCATAGTCAATAATTATGGAGAAGACGAGGTGGTTCTTAGAAGTTTCTTAGCAGGAAATGATATATTATTAATGCCAACCGATATAGAAGAGGCGGAAGAAGTCATATATAAGGCCTATCAAACAGGTGTCATTACTAAGGAGCAAATTAACCATGCTGTAAGAAAAATTTTGACGAAAAAAGTGGAACAAAATATACTTCCAATTTCATAATATATACTAAGTAAGCAAAGAAAAGAAATTAAAAATATATCACACATTGAGAGGAATCAGAATATAATATAGCATAGATAGTTAAAATGGTAGAGTATCCCCATTTAACTTCATCTGATTGCAGTATTTGCTATACTTAATTAAATTTATTTAAAATAATGGGTCAAGAATTTGCAAGAAGCAGTGTTAAGTCAAAAGATAACCCTACTCCTTAGTAGCCGGTAAAGGAGCAGAAGTCACCCCAGGTAGTATATTTCCTGAAATATATTATCAAATTCTGGGCCCATTTAATTATATAAATAGCTATTATATAGACTATTAATAATAAGAATTATATGCGACATAAATTTAAAATATGACGATGGCCCTTAAAAAGGGTCATCGTCATATTTTTAATATAAAAAGGGACATAAATTTTACCTTAATTTTATAAAGTATAGGTAGCTACTTGACAAAGAAAAAACAGAATGATATGCTACAAATATAATTCCTACGAAATAACTAGGAATTGAAGGGGTGAAAAAAATGAAACTATCAACTAAAGGGCGTTATGGCCTACAAGCAATGGTTGATTTAGGCGTATATTCGAAAGAAAAACATATTTCACTAAAAAGTGTAGCAGAACGTTTGTCTATGTCTGAAAACTACTTAGAACAACTTATGGCACTTCTTAAAAAGAACAATTTAGTAACAAGTGTACGTGGGGCTCAGGGGGGTTATGCATTAGCAAGACCAGCAGATGAAATCACAATAGGTGATATTTTAAGAGCATTAGAAGGTTCACTTGCACCTACTGATTGTACTTGTGAAGGCAATACAGTACACTGCGCTTTAGATGGCAAATGTGTCACTAAGTCAGTTTGGGAAAAGATTAAACAAAGTATAGATAAAGTAGTTGACAATATTACACTTAGTCAGCTAATGGAAGATTATGAAAAGATTAATGAGAATACCTCACACATATATTGTATATAGAGTAACTAAAAGGAGATAATGACATGGAGCACATTTATTTAGATAATGCAGCAACAACACCAGTTAAACAAGAAGTGCTAGATGCGATGCTACCATATTTTACACAAAACTTTGGTAATCCATCTAGTGTATATAAAATTGCACAAATCAATAAAAAAGCAATTGATGAATCAAGAGAAACAATTGCTAAGGCATTAGGGGCACAAACAAACGAGATTTTCTTCACAAGTGGTGGTACAGAAGCAGATAACTGGGCAATCAAAGGAATCGCTGAGGCACACAAAGCAAAAGGAAATCATATTATTACAACTAAAATTGAACATCATGCAGTACTTCATACATGCGAATTCTTAGAAAAACATGGTTATGAGGTAACATACCTTGACGTAGATGCAGATGGTCTTGTAAATCCAGCAGATGTAGAAAAAGCTATTAAAGATACAACTATTTTAATTTCAGTTATGTATGCAAATAACGAAATTGGTTCAATTCAGCCAATCGCTGAAATTGGTGCCATTGCTAAAAAACACAATGTATTTTTCCATACAGATGCAGTTCAAGCAGTAGGCCAAGTAAGAATTGATGTTAAAGCACAAAATATTGACCTTCTTTCTTTATCAGGTCACAAAATTAATGGACCAAAAGGAATTGGTGTACTTTATGTAAGACGCGGTCTTAAACTTGAAAATCTTATTCATGGTGGGGCACAAGAACGTGGTCGACGTGCAGGTACAGAAAATGTACCAGGTATCGTAGGTCTTGCAAAAGCTATGGAACTTGCATATGCAAACTTTGATGCAAAAATTGAAAAACTTACAAAACTTAGAGATGAATTAATTGACGGTTTACTTAAAACTATCCCATATGCGAAGTTAAATGGTCATCGTACAAATAGACTTGCAAACAATGTCAACATTGGCGTAGAATTCGTAGAGGGTGAATCATTATTACTTTTACTTGATATGAATGGCATTGCAGCATCAAGTGGTTCAGCTTGTACATCAGGTTCACTTGATCCATCACATGTACTTTTAGCACTTGGTCTTCCACATGAGAAAGCACATGGTTCTATTCGCTTTACATTAGGTGAAATGAATACAGAAGAACAAGTAAAATATGTACTTGAAAAAATGCCACAAATTGTAGATCGTATGAGACAAATGTCTCCTTTATATGAAGACTTCTTAAAAGAAAATAAAGAAGTAAGTAAATAATTCAAGATATTAATAGACAACAATAGAAAATGACAAAATAATTAGAGGTGAAAAATATGTATAGTGAAAAAGTTATGGATCACTTTATGAATCCAAGAAACGTAGGGGAAATTGAAAACGCAAGTGGTGTAGGTACAGTTGGTAATGCTAAATGTGGAGACATCATGAAAGTATATTTACAAATTGAAGATGGTATCATTAAAGATGCTAAATTCAAGACATTTGGTTGTGGTGCGGCAGTAGCTACAAGTTCAATGGCTACAGAACTCGTAATCGGCAAAACAATTGAAGAAGCACTTAAAATTACAAATAAATCAGTAGCAGAAGCGCTTGATGGACTTCCACCAGTGAAAATGCACTGTTCATTACTTGCTGAAGAATCTCTTCATGCAGCACTTTGGGATTATGCTCAAAAAAATAACATTACTATTGAAGGTTTAGAACCACCAGTTGCAGATGTCCATGATCATGACCATCATGGGCATGACCACGATCACGAAGAAGGATCAGGTTGCTGCTAATATGAATGAGAATGCCAAAAAGAAAGTAGTAGTAGGTATGTCAGGGGGCGTGGATAGCTCTGTGACAGCCTACCTCTTAAAAGAGCAAGGTTATGAAGTAATCGGGATGACTATGCAAATTTGGCAAGAAGATGCGCCAGAAGATCACGACGGAGGATGTTGTGGTCTTTCTGCCGTTGATGATGCACGCCGTGTCTGTCAAAAATTAGATATCCCTCATTATGTTATTAACTTTAGAAAAGACTTTAAGAAGCATGTTATTGACTATTTCTTAGATGAATATCAACATGCCCGTACACCTAACCCATGCATCGCATGTAATCGTTACGTAAAATGGGAGTCTATGCTTCAAAAAGCCCTTCAGATTGGGGCAGATTACATTGCAACTGGTCATTATGCAAGGGTAATTCAAGATGAGAAAACAGGGCGTTTTACATTAAAACAATCTAAAACATTAGCAAAAGATCAAACTTATGCTTTATATAACCTAACGCAACATCAATTAGAGCATACTTTAATGCCTTTAGGCGATTATACAAAAGATGAAGTGCGTGCAATTGCTAAAGAAATTGGACTTGCAGTAGCTACAAAACCAGATAGTCAAGAAATTTGTTTCGTACCAGATAATGACTATGCTAAATTCATTGAAGAGAATACTGGGAGAAAATCTAAGCCAGGTAAATTCATTGATAAAGAGGGTAAAGTAGTAGGAACACATAAAGGAATTATTCATTATACAATTGGGCAAAGAAAAGGACTTGGACTTTCTCTAGGAAAACCTACCTTTGTAACACGTATTGATGCAAAAGAAAATGTAGTTAACCTTGGTGATAATGATGATTTATTTGACTACACAGTACGTGCAAATAACTTAAACTTCATGCCATTTGAAAAGCTTGAAGGAGAGATGAGATGTGCGGCTAAAATTCGTTATAGCCATGCACCACAACCATGTACAATTCGTATGATAGATGAAGAAACATTAGAATGTGTATTTGATGAAAAGCAACGTGCTATTACACCAGGACAAGCACTTGTACTTTATGATGGTGAAGAGCTTATTGGTGGTGGAACTATAATTTTATAAAAAATACTGTTATCTTAGCTAGAATGCTAGGATAACAGTATTTTTTTGTTTTATATTAAAATTTTAGATAGATATAAAAGAAAAATAGAGTTTCTTCCTTATAATAGGTGTATTTAACATAGATTTAATATAAATTTAAATTAGATTTAACGCACTATGATTTGAGATGACATAAGAAATATATAAAAACTCTTATAAAAAACAGTTTTTGTGAAATATTAAATATGTATAGACTCGCAAAAAATTAAAGGTATGGGAGGAAATTATGATTGATTGGGTACAGATAGCATTGACCTTTTTAGGCGGATTTGGACTCTTCCTATTTGGTATGGAATATATGGGGGAAGGGCTTCAAAAGGCAGCTGGTAACAAAATGAAAAACTTATTAGGCGTACTTACAAGTAATCGCTTTTTAGGAGTACTAGTAGGTGCCGGTATTACTGCACTTATTCAAAGTTCGTCTGCAACAACAGTAATGGTTGTAGGTTTTGTAAATGCAGGACTTATGTCACTTAGACAAGCTGTAGGTGTTATTATGGGGGCAAACATTGGTACGACAGTCACAGCTTGGATTGTAGCCCTTGGATCATGGACTAAATTTTTAAAGCCAGCAGTACTTGCGCCTATTTTTATTATTATAGGTGTTGTAATGCTTAGCTTTGGTAAAAGTAAAAATATAAAAAATATAGGTCAAATTTTATTTGGATTTGGTGGGCTTTTTTTAGGCCTTGAATCAATGGGAGATGCAGCTGATCCATTGAAGGAGTTACCACAAGTAAAAACTATATTTGTGACATTAGGAAGTAATCCGATCTTGGGTGTAATAGCAGGTGCAGTAGTTACTGCTATTATCCAAAGTTCTTCTGCATCAGTTGGTATACTACAAGCCTTAGCAACAGCTGGGCTCGTGCCATGGAATTCTGCAATTTATATTATTATGGGACAAAATATCGGAACATGTATTACAGCGATTCTTTCAAGTATTGGTGCAAGTAAAAATGCTAAAAGAGCAGCAACTATCCATTTTTTGTTTAACTTTATTGGATCAGTTCTTTTTACAATTATAGCCTTCATCGTTTTTACTTTTGTATTTCCTAGTTTAGGGATTAGAAATATTGATGTTACTCAGATTAGTGTTGTGCATACAGTCTTTAATATTTTAAATACCATCATACTGTTCCCATTTGGAAATGTACTAGTTAATTTAGCAGAGGTCATTGTGCGTGAGGGAAATGAAGAAAGTCCTAATCTCCTTCAACATTTAGATGATCGTATTCTAGAAACACCATCATTTGCACTTGAAAATGCAGCTAAAGAAGTCATGCGTATGGGAAAATTAGCACAGACTAATTTTCAGACAGCAGTAGAAGGGTTGTTTAATGCGGATGAGAAAAAAATTAAATTAGTTTTTGAACAAGAAAAGACAATTAATGCACTGCAACAAGGTATTAATGATTATTTGATTAAATTAACACATGCTAACTTGTCTGAAAATGAAAACTATATTGTAACATCTCTGTTTCACACAGTAGGAGATATTGAACGTGTAGGTGATCATGCAGATAATATTGCAGAATTAGCAGATGAAATGAAGAAGGAAAATCTAAAATTTTCACCTGATGCTAAAAAAGAGCTTATGGAAATTACTGACAAAGCTATGAAGTGCTTTGCAGCAGCACTTAAGGGATATGAACTACAAAGTGAGGATGCGGCAAGAGAAGCCTTGCCTTATGAAACGTATGTGGACAAATTAGAGGAGAGATATCGTACAAGGCATATGAAACGTTTGGCAGAAGAGGCATGTGAACCAAGAGCTGGGATTATTTTTCTAGATACAATTAGTAATGTAGAACGTATTTCTGATCATGCACTTAATATTGCGCAAAGTGTTCTGAACAAAAATAAGTATATGACAAGTGAAGAATAGAAACAATTTGTTCATAAATAGAAAATATATTGTTAACAAAAAAAGACCTTATTAGATTAAATATGACTTGAGAATGAAAAAAGATGGTGTTACAATAAGCCTGTATGCAAAATTATCTTGGGAGGATTATAATGAATGAGATAAACTGGCTTAATGTAGCACTAAGCTTCTTAGGAGGGTTTGGACTCTTTCTCTTTGGTATGGAATACATGGGAGAAGGGTTACAAAAAGCAGCTGGTAGCAAAATGAAAAACCTATTAGGCGTACTTACGAATAATAGATTTTTAGGTGTTTTAGTTGGTGCAGGTGTGACTGCACTTATACAAAGTTCATCAGCTACAACAGTAATGGTTGTAGGTTTTGTAAACGCGGGGCTTATGTCTCTTAAACAAGCTGTAGGTGTAATCATGGGAGCTAATGTGGGTACCACAGTAACAGCTTGGATTGTATCGCTTGGAGAATGGACAAGTTTCCTAAAACCATCAGTACTAGCACCAATATGTATTATCATAGGTGTTGTTTTAACAATGTTTGCTAAAAAGCAACATACAAAACATGTTGGACAAATTTTATTTGGATTTGGTGCATTATTCTTAGGTCTTGACACAATGAGTGATGCAGCAACACCACTTAGAGGATTAGAATCAGTACGTAACTTATTTGTTGTACTAGGAAGTAATCCAATTTTAGGGATTTTAGTAGGTGCCATTGTAACGGCAGTTATTCAAAGCTCTTCAGCTTCAGTTGGTATTTTACAAGCCTTAGCAACAGCTGCACTTGTACCATGGAACTCAGCAATTTATATTATATTAGGACAAAACATCGGGACATGTATTACAGCAATTCTTTCTAGTATTGGTGCAAGTAAAAATGCTAAAAGAGCAGCAGCAATTCACTTCTTATTTAACTTTTTAGGTTCAGTTGTGTTTGCAATTATTGCATGTATAGGATTTACATGGGTTGCCCCAGAACTCGGTGCACAATTAATTGATGTGACACAAATCAGTGTTGTACACACAGTATTCAACATCATGAATACAATTTTATTATTCCCATTTGCGGGACTTCTTGTAACTTTAGCTGAGAAAATTATTACAGGTAAAGATGATTCAGATGAAGGTGAGCTTAAGCACCTTGATGAGCGTATTTTAGAAACACCATCATTTGCAGTAGAAAATGCTGTAAAAGAAGTTGTACGCATGGGTAATATTGCACATCAAAATGTTCAAGCATCAATGGAAGCATTATTTGAAAAAGATGAGAAGAAAATTGAAGAGGTCTTTGAAAGAGAAAAGATTATCAATCAATTACAACATGGTATTAATCATTACCTTGTAAAACTTACTAATACAACTATTTCAGAAAAAGAACATACAATCGTAACAGCTCTTTTCCATACAGTAAGTGATATTGAGCGTGTAGGCGATCATGCAGAAAACTTAGCAGAACTTGCACAAAGCTTAATTGAACAGGAACTTAATTTCTCTGATAAAGCAAAACAAGAGCTACGTGAAATTATTGAAACAGCTACAAGTTGTTTTGAAATGTCAATGAGAGCTTATGAATTCAGTGACAAAGCTATTGCACAAAAGGCAATACCACTTGAAGATAAAGTAGATAGTATGGAAACTAAATTACGTTCAAGACATATGAAACGTTTAGCTGATAATACATGTGATTCATTAGCCGGCATTGTATTCTTAGACGTTATTAGTAATGTGGAGCGTATTTCTGATCATGCATGTAATATTGCACAAACAATATTAGATGAAAACAAATCATTAACATCAGAAGATATTAGCTATACAACATTTCAACAATAAATAAATTTTATAGTCGTAGCACAAAGTGTTGCGGCTTTTTTTTGTGGATGGAAGTGAGTGTGGATAAATAAGAAAATTATCATAAATATAAATGAAGGGGGCTAAAGGAAAGTGAAAATAGTGCAAGAAAGTATATTTTTGTGGGAAAAGTATGTATGAGTCGGAAAAGTTAATGAAGAATTGTTAAAGTTTAAATTATTTAAAAAGAATAAAAATGGTATGAAAGAGATGAATAACGTGAGAAAAAGAGGAAAAAATAAAAAGAGTATGGGGGCAAAATTTAGATAAGAGAACGTTTTTAGCGCATAAGTTACAAATAAAGTAAAAAAAATAGGAAAAATATGTTGCGTAATTAGGAGAAAATAGATACAATAAGGGAGTGGGACAAAAAAGTAAGTCGTGGGACAAAAATGTACCCGAGGAGTATAGCAATGCAAAATATAGTAAATGCCTTAGAGAGATTACTTCCAGAAGGGCTTCAAATGTTTAAAGAACGTTACAGGCTTTTGCAAACCATTATGCAAAATGAACCAGTCGGTCGAAGAACACTTGTAAACTTACTGAAAGTATCAGAAAGAACGGTTCGTGGTGAAGTGGATCGATTATTTCAAAATGGGCTTGTTGAAATTTCTTCTATGGGTATAAGTATTACACCGCAGGGAGAAGATGTATTAAATACATTGTATGCCATCATTCATGAGTTAGAAGCTACAAGTCGCTTAGAAAAAGATATTGAAGCTTTACTAGAACTTAAAAAAGCTATCGTTGTAAAGGGCAATATGGATGAACGCGATGAAATAAAAAATGAACTGGGTGTTGCTTGTATGAGCATACTAGAGCATGAACTTAAGGATGAGTGCACAGTTGCGATTACAGGAGGAACAACCATTGCCCATATGATTGCATCTATGCCAAGATGCGGACATCACTTTAATGGCTTAAGAGTTATTCCTGCTAGAGGAAGCGTAGGTCAAAGAGTGGAACTGCAAGCACATACTATAGCAGTAGAACTTGCTAAGAAGCTAGATGCAGAGTATGAGTTATTAGCGATTCCAGATAATCTCAGTAATCAGTCCATTAGCCTTATAAAAAGTGAACCACAGATACAAAATTTATTGCAAAAGATTTCAAAAACAGATATTATTATATTTGGAATAGGAAATGCCATAAAAATGGCAAAACGTCGCAACGAGCCACCAGTTGTCTTAAAACATTTAGAAGAGAAACAGGCGGTTGCAGAGTCTTTTAGATATTATTTTAACAAAGAAGGACAAGTTGTGTATGCCACAGGCTCTATAGGTGTCGAACCTGAGATTGCAAAAGCAATTCCAGTTAGAATCGCAGTAGCTGGTGGTGAAAGTAAAGCAGATGCTATTATGGCAACTAGTACTTTACTTAAAGGAAGCTATCTCATATTAGATGAGGGAGCTGCTAAACGAATACTTACTACTTACGAAAAGAATTAAAAAAATAGTTAAAAAATTCACTTTAAAAAGTAGAAAATTTTGAAGATAAGTGGTAAAATGAAACAGGTATCATATCGCCACTACTGGTACATACTAATAACGGCGATTTGAATATATAAAATCAAAAGATATTTCTTAAGGAGGAACCAATAATGGCAGTAAAAGTAGCGATTAATGGATTTGGACGTATTGGACGTCTTGCTTTCAGACAAATGTTCGGAGCAGAAGGTTACGAAATCGTAGCAATCAACGATTTAACTAACCCAGCAATGTTAGCACACTTATTAAAATATGACTCTTCTCAAGGTAGATACAACGGTACAGTTGAAGCTAAAGAAGATTCAATCGTTGTAAACGGTAAAGAAATCAAAATCTACGCAGAAGCAGATGCTAACAACCTTCCATGGGGAGAATTAGACGTAGACGTAGTACTTGAATGTACAGGTTTCTATGTATCTAAAGCTAAATCTCAAGCACACATCAATGCAGGTGCTAAAAAAGTTGTTATTTCAGCTCCAGCTGGAAACGACCTTCCAACAATCGTATTCGGTGTAAACGAAGGAACATTAACAAAAGAAGATACAATCATTTCTGCAGCTTCTTGTACAACAAACTGCTTAGCTCCAATGGCTAATGCACTTAACAACTTAGCACCAATCAAATCTGGTATCATGGCTACAATCCATGCTTACACAGGTGACCAAATGGTACTTGATGGTCCACACAGAAAAGGTGATTTCAGAAGAGCTAGAGCTGCTGCTGTAAACATCGTTCCTAACTCAACAGGTGCTGCTAAAGCTATCGGTTTAGTTATCCCAGCATTAAACGGTAAATTAATCGGTGCTGCACAACGTGTTCCAGTTCCAACAGGTTCAACAACAATCCTTACAGCTGTAGTTGAAGGAACAGTAACAAAAGAACAAATCAACGAAGCTATGAAAGCTGCTTCAAATGCATCTTTCGGTTACACAGAAGAAGAATTAGTATCATCTGATATCGTAGGTATCACATACGGTTCATTATTCGATGCTACACAAACAATGGTAACTAACCTTGACAATGGTACATCTCAAGTACAAGTTGTTTCTTGGTATGACAACGAAAACTCATACACAAGCCAAATGGTTAGAACAATCAAATACTTCGCTGAACTTGCTTAATTTTTAAGTAACTAGTGATATAAGATCCTAACAGGGTCCGGTCTTGTAGGTTAGACTTATAGGACTGGACCCTTTTGACATTTATTAAGTAAAATTTCCATAAATATTGTAGATTTTACTTTTGTATAATCATGATATAATGTATAATTTTATTATCAAAATTTGAAAGGAGTTTACGACTATGTTAAACAAAAAAACAGTTGATGATTTAACAAATCTTCAAGGCAAAAAGGTATTAGTACGTTGTGACTTCAACGTACCTTTAAAAGAAGGAGTTATCCAAAACTACAATCGTATTGATGGTGCACTTCCAACAATCAAAAAATTATTAGAACAAGGTGCAAAAGTTATCCTTTGCTCACACCTTGGTAAACCAAAAGGAGAAGCTCTTCCAGAGTTATCATTAGCTCCAGTTGCTGCTGCTCTTTCAGAAAGATTAGGATTAGACGTTAAATTCGTTAATGATCCACAAGTAACAGGTCCAGAAACACAAAAAGTAGCTGCTGACCTTAAAGATGGTGAAGTATTATTACTTCAAAACACTCGTTACAGAGCAGAAGAAACAAAATATGGAAAAGATGAAAATGCAGAAAACTACGCTAAAGAATTAGCTGCACTTTGTGATAACGAAGTATTCGTAAATGATGCTTTCGGTACAGCTCACCGTGCACACTGTTCAAACGTAGGTGTAACTAAATTCTGTAAAGAAAACGTAGTTGGTTACTTAATGCAAAAAGAAATCAAATTCTTAGGCGAAGCTGTAGAAAATCCAGTTCGTCCATTCGTAGCTATCCTTGGTGGTGCTAAAGTATCTGATAAAATTGCTGTTATCAACAACCTTCTTGAAAAAGTTGATACACTTATCATCGGTGGAGGTATGGCTTACACATTCCTTAAAGCTCAAGGACAAGAAGTTGGTAACTCATTATTAGAAGAAGATAAAATGGATTACGCTTTAGAAATGGTTAAAAAAGCTGAAGAAAAAGGTGTTAAACTTTTACTTCCAGTTGACCACGTTGTTGGTAAAACATTTGCTAACGACACAGAAAAAGCTGTTGTTGAAACAATTGAAGCTGGTTGGTCAGGATTCGATATCGGACCAAAAACAATTGAACTTTACAAAAAAGCGCTTGAAGGTGCTAAAACAGTTGTATGGAATGGACCAATGGGTGTATTCGAATTTGAAAACTTCGCTGCTGGTACTCTTGCAGTATGTGACGCAGTTGCTAACCTTGAAGGTGCAACAACAGTAGTAGGTGGAGGAGACTCTGTAAACGCTGTTAAACGTCTTGGATTTGCTGACAAAATGTCACACATCTCTACAGGTGGTGGTGCATCACTTGAGTTCTTAGAAGGTAAAGAACTTCCAGGTGTAGCTGCTGCTGACAACAAATAATCTTTGATTTTATAATTTAAATAAAAGCATATTTTATAAATGGTTTTTTATAAGATATATTATGAAGAGCTGTTAATAATAGAGAAAATAGAAACTATAATAAATGGACGCCAATTCATTTAAAGGGAATTATAGTTAAGTTAAACAATGAGATTAACAATATATTATGGGGTGAATTTTAACCCAAAGGAGTGTTTTTAAATGCGTAAAAAAATCGTAGCAGGAAACTGGAAAATGAACATGACTCCAGCTAAAGCTGTTGAACTTATTAATTCATTAAAAAATGAAATCAACACAACTGATGTAGAAGTAGTTGTATGCCCACCTTTCGTGTGCCTTCCAGCTGTACTTGATGCTGTTAAAGGAACAAACATTGGTGTAGGTGCTCAAAATATGCACTTTGAAGAAAGTGGTGCTTTTACAGGTGAAATCGCACCAAGCATGCTTGTAGAACTTGGTGTTAAATATGTAGTAATCGGTCACTCAGAAAGAAGACAATACTTCGCTGAAACTGATGAAACAGTTAACAAAAAAGTATTAAAAGCTATTGAACATAACTTAGTACCAATCATCTGTGTTGGTGAAAGTTTAGAAGAAAGAGAACAAGGCGTAACTATCGACCTTGTACGTCTTCAAACAAAAATTGCACTTAAAGATGTAAAAGCAGAAGATGCTAAAAATGTTGTAATTGCTTATGAACCAATCTGGGCAATCGGAACAGGTAAAACAGCTACATCAGCTCAAGCAGAAGAAGTTTGCGCAGCTATCAGAACTGTAGTTGGAGAAGTTTATGGTCAAGAAGTAGCTGACGCGGTACGCGTTCAATACGGCGGATCAGTAAACGGTGGTAATGCTAACGAATTATTCAACATGGGTAATATCGATGGTGGTCTTGTAGGTGGTGCATCTCTTAAACCAGAATTTGCATCAATCGTAAACTACTAAGATCGATTATTTGAAAGTTTAACTTCAAGGTTAGAATATTAATCTGAGATTATAAATGTAATCTAAGGTTATAATAATAATCTTAGGTTACAACAGTAATCTTTGGGATAGGAGAACGACAATGAGTAAACAAACAACTTTATTACTCATCCTTGATGGATTTGGTATCAATGAAAACATGGAAGCTAATGCTGTAGCAGAAGCTAACAAACCTAATCTTGATGCTATTATGAAAAAATATCCTACTGTAAAAGGCTATGCAAGTGGTATGGCTGTAGGACTTCCAGATGGACAAATGGGTAACTCAGAAGTTGGTCACCTTAACATGGGTGCTGGACGTATTGTATACCAACAACTTACAAGTATTACAAAAGCAATCCAAGATGGTGACTTCTTTAAAAATGAAGCATTAGTAAACGCTATGAACGTTTGTAAAACAAATAATAGTGCACTTCACTTATTTGGTTTATTATCAGATGGTGGTGTACACAGCCATATCGAACATCTTTATGGTCTTCTTGAAATGGCTAAAAGAGAAGGACTTGAAAAAGTATACGTACATGCCTTCTTAGATGGACGTGATACACCTCCTGCATCTGCTAAAGAATTCATGGAAGCACTTGTTGCTAAAATGAAAGAAATCGGTGTAGGTAAAGTTGCATCTATTTCTGGTCGTTACTATGCAATGGACCGTGATAATAGATGGGACCGCGTAGAAAAAGCTTACAAGGCAATTGCTTTAGGAGAAGGCGAAAAAGCTACAGATCCAGTACAAGCTATTGCTGATTCATATGCAAAAGAAGTTAACGATGAATTCGTTGTACCAACTGTTATTACAGAAGGCGGCGAAGCTATCGGTAAAATCTCTGCTGATGATAGCGTAATCTTCTTTAACTTTAGACCAGACCGTGCACGTGAGATGACAAGAGTATTTGTTGATGACGAGTTCGATGGTTTCAAGAGAGAAAAGATTGGATGCGCATTCACAACATTTACACAATACGATATCACACTTCCTGTGACAGATGTATGTTTCAAACCAGAAGCACTTACTAATACATTTGGTGAGTACTTAGCGAAAAATGGTAAAACACAACTTCGTATTGCTGAAACAGAAAAATATGCACACGTTACTTTCTTCTTCAACGGTGGTGTAGAAGAGTGTAATGAAGGAGAAGATCGTACATTAATTCCTTCACCAAAAGTAGCAACTTATGATTTACAACCAGAAATGAGTGTATTTGAAGTGGCAGACAAATTAGATGCAGCTATTCGTGGCGGCGAATACGATGTAATTATCTGTAACTTTGCTAACCCAGATATGGTTGGTCACACAGGTGATTTAGAAGCAGCTAAAAAAGCAATTGAAGCTGTGGATAAAGCAGTAGGTCAAGTAATCACTGCTATTGAAGAAACAAATGGTTATGCATTTATTTGTGCAGACCACGGAAATGCTGAACAAATGATTGATTACACAAATCATGAAGCGTTTACAGCACACACAACTAATCCAGTACCATTTATCCTTGTTAATTACAAAGAGGGTGTAACACTTAAAGAAGGCGGTAAACTTGCAGATATCGCACCAACTTTACTTGAAATGATGGGAATGGAACAACCAGCTGAAATGACCGGCGAATCTTTATTAGTAAAATAGCTTAAATTAAGTACGAAGTAAAAACTTAAAATTGGTTCATAGATTCATACTATTACACACACACAATTTGAGTCTTGAAACAAGAAGAATGCAACTTAAAGTTTACTATTACACACACACAAACAAACTTAAAAATGCATTTAAAGAAAACAAAGTACTTATAATAATAATGTTGCAACAAGTAGCCATAGGGCTACACTAACACTTAGAAACTGTTAAAGATAGCAACAAGCAATAGATTCGACAACAACCAAATAACCATCCTTGAATGCTTCGGTTAGCTCCCAAGGCATTCATCAAAATCGTAAACAAAGTAGTGGATTAGCTACCCACTACGGGAAATACATGCATGTTTTACGTAACACCTATATAGACCCGACGGGGACTATATAGGTGTTTTTTGCATGCTTTAAAATAAAAGGTATGAAATGTCTTTTTTTGTCCATAAGGTGTTGGCTGACTTGGTTGAAATATGTATATATTTGAAATAAAATATATATACAAGTAATTACTGAGATCACAACTATATTAGCGTACGAAATACAGTTGACAACAAATAATAAAAGGAGCATTAAAATGGAATTTACGCAAATGACAGCATCAGAATTAGAAATCGTAGAAGGAGGAGGCTGGAAAGAAGCAGCTTGTGTTTTCTTTGGAACAGTGGCAGTAGCAGCTGCAGTACCAGTAGCAGTAGTAAATCCAGGAGCTGGTTTAGCATTAGCTGGCGGCGGTTTAGCTTGTATTGATGCAGGTATATAAATTATAATTAAGGAGAAAAGATTATGTTAAATACTGAATGTTTTTCTAATATGAATACTGAAGAATTAATTGAAGTTGAAGGAGGAGGCTGGCTTTCAGTAGTTGGTGGCGGATTAATTGCTGCTGGTGCTATTGTTTCTGGAGGCGGAGCATTAGTAGTTACTGTAGGTGTAGCAGGTGGATTATTAACAGCTATAGCAGGTGCGTAATGAATTTATTATTAATTAGTCATATAATTTTTAATCTAATATTTTTTATGTTTTGTTATTTTGCCATAGCTGCAGTAAAAAATATTAAATTAAAAGAAAGTAAATTTGAAAAGAATTTAATGATTGTTTGTTTTATATGTGGCATGTTAGGGTATATTTTATACTTGGTAGTTGCTATTGATTCGTTATTAAAGGGTGACTTTTTTGCACAAAGTTTTTCTTTGCTGATAACGAGTTGGGCCTTTATGCTAGCAGTTGAACGTATTTATAATAAAAAATCATAAGCGTAAACTTAAAACTAAATCTTTCCAGTAACAAAAATAATAAAAAT